>JBHLLE010000396.1:0-4592 GCA_048885945.1 Candidatus Hermodarchaeota archaeon
GTCACCAGGTGCTGCACCAGAAGTAATTACTAATTTTTCCTTATCTACTTCACCCAATAAGGATCCAATCACAATTGGTCTGTCTAGCTGAGGGGTGATTTCTGTATGTCCTCCTATTACAGTAATATTCATCGATTTACAAGTATCATGTATACTTTTAAAAATATTTTCAATTAATTCTTGGGTTGTATTTTTTTCTGGTAGTAATACAGTGGATTGAAACCATTTTGGCTTAGCTCCAGTACAAACTACATCATTTACATTAACATTAACAGCATAATACCCAATTTCATTAGTTGCAAAAGTTATTGGATCAGTTTTAGCAACTAAGTATTTATCGCCCATATCAATAACTGCAGCATCTTCTCCGATTTTAGAACCCATTATTATTCTTTTATCATTTATCTCTAAATCAGAAACAAATTTATTTAACATTTCAGCTAAGAAATTATGTCTAAGCTTTCCAGCAGAAAATTCTTTTTTGTTCTTTCCCATTTTTTTATATTGAAGTAAAAATTAATTGAATTCAACTATATTTGATAAATGTAGAGATAAATTTAAAATAATTTTAAATTACGAATAAAAATAGGGAATTTTATTATGGAACTTCTAATAAAAAATGGATTGATCATTGATGGTAGTGGTTCTCAAGGATATAAATCTGATATTCTTATTAAAGAAGATAAAATTGTAAAAATAGGAAAGAATTTAGAAACCCAACAGGGAAAAATTATTGACGCTTCAAGTAAAATTGTATCTCCCGGTTTTATTGATATGCATTCTCATGCAGATCTTACAATATTACAAGTGAACACTGCGGAAGCATATCTGATGCAAGGTGTCACTACATTAGCGTGTGGTATGTGTGGTTTAGGAATTGCTCCTGCAAATGATAAAGTTAGAAAATATTATTCCACATTAGTAAAATCTATTATTGGTTCCTCAAGACTGAATCTATTTGAAAGCATTAAAGAATTCACAGAAGAACTTGACAGAAAAGGTATTTCTCCAAATTTAGCTCTATTTATACCTCATGGAAATGTAAGAACTTGTATTCTAGGAATGGAAGATCGCGTTCCAACTCAGAAGGAATTAAAAGCAATGAAGAATCTGATTAGAAGAGGTATGGAAAATGGTGCTTTTGGATTATCCACTGGACTTATATATCCTCCGGGGATATTAACTTCAAAACAAGAATTAATTGAAGTTTGTAAAGTGTTAGCAGATTATAATGGAATATATGATTCTCATATGAGAAACGAGGGTACTAGAATTATAGATATAGGTATGAGTGAGCTTATCGACATCGCTAGAACCTGTAAAATACAAGCTCAAATATCACACTGGAAAGCAGGAATCAATTCTGCATGGTATTTAACATCAGACATGATAAATTTTGTTAATAAAGCAAGAAAAGAAGGATTGAAAATTTTCGCTGATGTGTATCCATACGAAGAAAGTTCCACTAGTCTTTCTGGAATCTTATTAAAGCCCTGGGTGTATAACTCGTTTCAAGAAAATCTTACGGATTTAAATAAAAGACAAAAAATAGTTAATGAATTTACCGAGAGTCTTTCGTCAAGTTATATCTCAAGTATCTCTCAAGATATATCAAATTCAGAATTACAAAATGTAATCTTTGCATATTTGATGAAAAAAATTAGGATTATTTCGGTTTTGTATCATCACGAAATTGAAGGATTAATGCTTGGAAAAGCTTTAAAAAACCTTTATCCCACTAAAAATTTTCCTGATGCACTATTAGACTTCATTAGAGATGAAGAAGGCTCTATAATGATTTCAGTGAAACAAATGAGCGAAAGAAAAAGTATTTTGTCTCTATTTAAACAAGAATTTGTTTCTATCGGATCAGATGGATTTTTAGTAACAGATAGTAATACCCATCCCCGCTCTTATGGTACATTTCCTAAAATACTAAGTCGATATATTCGAGAAAAAGGAATTGTATCATTAGAGGAAGGAATAAGAAAAATGACCTCCTTACCTGCTTCCATACTTCATCTTAGAGATAGAGGGATAATAAAACCGGATTATAAAGCCGATATAGTCGTGTTCGATTTCAATACTATAAAGGATATGTCAACTTACGAAAATGGGAGACAATTTCCTGCTGGCATTGAATATGTAATTGTAAATGGTAAAATCACGATTGAAAACGGAAAGCATCTTGGGACTTTAAATGGAAAGGTTCTAAAGCATAGACCATAAAAAATTTAGAATTAACTTACAATCTGTGAAAAAAGTAAGAAAAAAAATTGAAAAAAAAAGATATTATTAATTAATTTGTTTTTCTGATAATTTTGACTTTTTATCTGCGTGCATTTCCAAAACTTTGACTTGAATTTCTTTTAAATATTCTCCTTTAAGCGGATAAAAATTTAGAATTAAAGCACCAATTATCATAGCAACACCAGGGAGTAATCCAATAATAATTTTTATCATAAAAATTGCTGATGCAGGTTGTTTCGATTCTATATGTGCTCCGCCTAACGCTATAAATCCAGCATAAGCAAGCAATAGTGGAGCAATCGCTAAAGCTAAAGACTGGGCTGGTTTCGTAATAAACGCGTTAATACCAAAAAAAGATGCTTCTCTTCTAACACCCGATTTAACCTCGTCTTCATCAGATACTTGGGCGAAAAGTACATTTGTGAGAACTAGTGGTCCTGAAATTCCAAATCCCGCAAAAAACAGACTAATATAAATTAAATCTTCGGGGATAAATGGTAATAAGACAAGAGAAATACCAGCAATAAGAAGTAAAATCTGATTTGCTCTAACAACTCCGTATTTTCCAGCAAATATGTTAGCGATTAGAACACCAACTATAAGACCAAGAAATACAGGAATTAGTAAATAAAGCGTAGGGACTTTCATAACATAATCAGCTAGGTAGAACATCAATCCCAAGATAATTGCTTGCATAAAAATTGACATAAAATTTGCTAATGCGAGTATTATAAAGGACTTGCTTTTAAAAGTATACTTTATTGAATCTATAAGACCAAGAGGTTTATCAATTTGAGTGAATTCAGGTCGTTCTTTAAATCTGTAGGTAGGGATCATAATAAAAATTACGGAGATAATTCCCACTATTGTAACACCAATGTATAAGGGTATTAGAGATGTTTGACCAACTTTTGGACGCAAAAAATCTGGTATTAAAAAGCCTAAGATTGCTCCTAATAAGAAAAAAAGGCTCGAATATTTTTGAAATTCGCCTCTCTCTTTGTCATCTTCAGTTATTTCTGGTAATAGAGCAGACTGCATTAAAAATGCGATAGTATACCCAGTATCGTACAGCAACATTGTTCCAAGCATCCAAAAAAATATGTATAACTCTGGCCAATCTAAAGGAACAAACCATACCAATATAAAAGATAATCCTAAAAATGGTGCTGAATATCTCATATAAGGTATACGTCGTCCTTTTTCTCCCACTGGTTTTGAATCTGAAATATATCCAAAAAGCGGATCGTTAATTGCATTCCATACAGCATACAAAATCGCAGCGATAGCTATGTAGATCGCATCTAACCCTATATACACTTGGTAGAAGTACATTAAAAGTACAGCATATATACCAGCTACTAATTGACCCCCTAAAGATGCTAAAGACCATATTAATTTATCATTACGAGTATAGGATGGAATAATATTACTTTCAGTCATTATAAAACCTAATTTTTTTTTTAATATTATAATGTTTAATTAACATTTCTTAAATCTAATTATAAAGCTTTTTATTTTACATTTAGCCTTTATTCTAATTCATTAGATTCAACTTATAAACTTCTTAAATGTTAAAAAAAAAAGGGTGAGTAAATTTAATACCAACCATAATTATAATCAAAATCCTTCTAGTTTTACGCTTAAGACTAATAGTATCCATCCAACGATGACCACGATCCAACCTATAAGAAGATAGAATCCGCCCATTGCAATTCCTACAAGTCCTAATATTATCCCTATTACTCCAAGAAGAATAGAGATATATAATGTTATTGATTTTGGTGGGGTTGTTCTCATTTTTTATCATCTCTTTTATATTATTTTTAGTTAAAAAAAAAACCAAAGAAAAAATGAGTAATTAATTAATATAAACTTTTCTTCTTATTTTTCTAAAATTTATCAATACTAACAAGATCGTTATAAATATTACAATATTATTCATTACTAGTAAATAGGTGACCAACAACACAGAGTAGATCGAGTTAGTTATAAATAATGATTAAGTTGATATTTTTTAATGTAAATAATCCTATTTTTATTATTTTATTCATTTTATATTTGATTACTGTTTATCTCCATTAGTTATAGTCTTTTTCGAGTTCTTAAATCTTTTAATTGCTCTTCCTTCTAAAAGTCTCGAATAAGTTTCCCATCTGTCTATGTCACCAGGTTTTTTCTTTTCAATGACAAAACTGCAACATTTTGCCCCTGCTGGTATAGTTTGAGTAAAGTAGACTTGAAAGTCATCTTCAAGTTTTCCAGAATCTCTAAATGCGTCAATAATGCCCTGGACGAGGTATCTTTGTACTCTACAATCAAACGCATTATAAACATCCTGT
>JBHLLE010000397.1:0-4591 GCA_048885945.1 Candidatus Hermodarchaeota archaeon
ACTGAAATAACTAGCTAAATACGTTAAAGACTTGTCATCAGTTATTCTAAAAATTGGATTGACAATTATGGTATTGATCTTTCGAAAATCGTCTCTGATTAAACGCGAGAACGTATCATCGTAGAGGCGTCTCGCAATTCCATCTCCTATTAATACACTTATCTTAGCGTCGTTAATGGTCACCCAGTTATTTGTAAAAGACAAGGAAGTGGATAATTGTTTATAATCGGCGATTAAAAACGAGACATCTTCTTCAAATTGCGAGTTAAAATTGTCAATATTGTAGATACCAACGTGTTTTTTTTTTTGGCGTAACTTTTGTCTTAGATATTCGATTAAAATCACCTTTTCATGGATTAATCCATCGTTTATAGGGACACCAACTAGGATTAATACTTTTTCGTCCCCTCGTTTATCATTTTTTAGAGCTTGGTCAATAGCTTCATAGTAGCCATCGTACATTATGGATTGTTGTTTTTTAGTTAAAATGGATAAACCTCGATTAGAGCCTCCATTTGTTTCTAAGAGAAAAAATTTTTTACCCTCGGGCTCATCACATACCATAAAATCAATACTCCCAGCGTAAAAACAATTTATATTCTTTAGATAATTGTGTTTGTTTTTTTCCATTCTTTTTATAGCCTTCTCACGAATAACATCTGTAAATTGATCTTCTTGAGACCCTCTTAAGTCTTTAAACAATACTAAATCTAATCCTAGCGAATTTCCTAAATTAACGAGCTCTAAATCTGAATCTGAAATATTTTTAGACATTAAGTCTACAAATTTTGAGAGCCTATCTTCTGCCATAAGAACCATTAAAAATTAGTTTCAAGTTTAAATTAAATCTATTTTAAAACTATTAATAAATATTTGGTTTATTTTAAATTAATTATAAATAGATTTTAAAAAAAAAAAAGAAGATTACTCATTGTGACCTTTAGGTCTTATATAGCCAAAATATGAGAAAAAAATAGCAAGAATAACAAAGCCCCATCCGAGAAAGTAAAAGACTGTGTATCCAATCGTTCCCGTCATTGCCATTATAATTCGATCGATAAGTTGACATACAAAAACAAGGATAAACGATAAAGACATCAAAAATAAAGAGAGAAAACCTCTACTATAGTTAGGATCGTCGACAGCTTTATAAGATTGATAACAATTTGACATGAAGGGTATTTGTACCAAGCAGATGTATCCAAATATGATTAAAAAAGTCAAAATATCTAATATATAGTTGCCCTTAATGTATACGATTAACATATATAGAATTGCAATTCCAGCGTAACTATATATAATATAATCGTAAACTTTACCTAGTTTTTTTGATTCTTCTTCGAAAAGATTTAATTTCAGTATATAATAATAGAGCAGAGCAATAATAGTAAATATCATTGTGAACCGAAAACTTACGATTCTAAGTAAAAACCAAGATTCTACAGTCAATGGGTCAGGAACAGCAGGATCTATTAAATAATTGATACCTGAATATAATCGTAAAACTTTAGAAAGCCAAGAAAAAACTATTGCAAGCGTAAAATTTAAGAATATTATGAATAAATAGAGCGTTAATTTGTGGCGTCTTTCAAAGTATTTTTGCAGAACGAGGATTAAGAAAACAGTTACAATAACGATAATGATAAGTTCGTATACCATTCCTATAAACATTAGATTATCCATACGAACTTAAAAAAGGTGAAATTATTTAAATTTACTTTATTTCAGTTTTATTTAAATAATAACATTAGAATTTTTTTCCAAAAAATTATAGGTAAAGGTATCCTTGATGATTACCTTTTGTTGATAATCTTAGACTTCCTAATAATACTTTCTTAACCTTTATTTGCTCTTTATAGGTTAAATCTGAAAAAATCAACATGTAGTCTTTTTCAATATTAATTGTAAAAAGAAGGCCGAGCTTAATTAATTTAGAGTTTTTATCAAGTAATGAAACAATAACATAGTGATAAGGAAGTTGATTCAGATCATAGACACCTATTGGTATTTCTTTAATTTCTTTAGTTTCTGGATTGTAATCAGTTTTAATAAATTCAATCTCATTATGTGATAATGGAATTGATATCTTTCTATATACCTCTAAGATTTTAGCAAATTGACTTTGTCTAAGAAATCTTCTTTCATCTTTTGTTTTTTCGTAAAAATAGCTATTTTGTTCTTTTATCAAATGTATTTTTCTATCTTTTCTAGATTTTTTAGCATGGTCATAAATAACTTCTAGTTCTTCAACTGATTCATTTTGAAATATGATAACTACATCAGGATCAACTATATCTATGAAGAATTTCTTGTAAATTATTCCAGCTTCCGATAAAACCCAGGAGTCACCATCTATATTAATATAGTTCGTATCTTGGTGTTTTTTTAGATATTCTTCAATTAAATCATTACAATAATGCGAAATTATAAACTTATAATTTCCTTTAGGAAAAGTTGCTCCAATAAAAATAGTATTTTCGGGTTGAATGTCATCACTAGCAACTATGGGCGTTTTAATCTCTCCAATTGAAATAGTTGTGGGAAGGTAGATGGTTTGTTGACCTAAATCTGAATCTAAATAGGCTCCTTTTAAACCTTCTCGATAAAAATTATTAGCTAAATATTTTATCAAGCTACTTTTACCACTACTTAATCCTATTACCATGATTTTTAAAGCTTTCCCTTTTTCCTTAGATTTTTTAATATTTTCTAAGAGAGCATCTTTTATAGCAATCCATTCCTCTGAAATTGAGTTAGTATCAATTAGTTTGATATTATCTTCATTACTTGTATAAATTTCTAATTTTGAGTTTGCTAGTCCATAAAATGGATACGTATTAGCACTAGGTACTATTAATACGTTTTCATCTTCGTATTCTGAAATTTCAGAAGGGGATTTGGTTTTATCGGGTTCAATAATTTTACCAAAAACTTCAATTTTTCCTTCTAATACAATAACTCTAGCGGGACCTTTAACTATTAAAGTGCTTCCTTTTTTTACTTCTTTAATCATCATAATATCCATTTATAATAAGTTCAATAAAAATAACATAATCTTTATATTTTTAGTTCATAAATATGTAGAATATCTTGAAACCCTAACTTTATAAATAGTGTTTCAGCTGCTTTATCTAATTTTTTCTTTAACGCTAATCTAATGGATTGGATATGTTGTTTTTTGAAATAATCAATTATATGATGCATTAACATCTCCCCAATCCCCGTTCGTCTCTTTTCTTCTCTTACGATTAAGTTAGAAATGTAGCCGAATCGTACTCCTATCTCTGAATTTAAAACAGAACATTGCGCCATTCCAAGAACTTGATTATTGTTCTTATCAAATGCAACCATTACTTCACTATTTTCTTTTTTCATGTGTTTTTCTAAGCTTGTTCTCCATCTCTCTTCGTCAAACTGCTTGTTTTGCAGAACGCAGAGTTTTTTCATTAAAGAGGTAATTTCATCAATGTCTTGTTCAGAGAATTCTCGTATTATCATTGCGTAGAAATTTTTTAAATCCAAACAAACTGAAATATAATTATTTTTAGTAAATAATACAACAATATTTATCTTTAATTAACTAATTAATAAATATTTAATCTATTAAACTTCTAAATTGTTTAAGAGCAAACTTGACCGATAAAAGTTAAAAGTTCTGTGATGATTTGATTATGGTCAGAAATTCCTAAGATTGCGTGTCCACTATTTTCCAACCAAAATTTTTTTTTGTTTAACGATCCAATAGATTTAAAAAAATAATCCATACTATTTTGCTTTACATTTTCATCGAAACGCCCTTGAAAAAGAATTGCTGGAACGAGAATTTTGGGTAATAATGGTTTCAATTCTTTAATCATTTTATTTACTTTTGAGACAATATTGATGGGAATTTTATCGTAACCAACCCATTTTCCATTAGTTTCTTTTTTAAACTTTTCAGAAGGAATTGGATGATATTTAATAAAAGGTTTCAATAGAGGAACCATTTTAGGTGCAAATCCTTTAAGCCCTGCGGGAGCAGAAATGGTATATATTCCATCTAGGTCTTTTCTTGTTGCAGCAAATAACAAAGTAAGCAAACCTCCTAACGAATGCCCTCCTACTATAATTTTTTCTGTTTTTTCTTTAAGTACTTTAAATTCTTTTTCTAGGGCATTTTTCCATTCGCTAATTGATGTACCATGTAAATCCTCGGGGGATGTGCCTATCCCTGGTAATAAGGGTATATGGATCGTATAATCGTTATGTCTTCGTAGGTCCTCTGCCAATGGCTTTAAATCCGCACACGTCCCTCCCCCTCCTCCCGGAATCATTAAAATTCCTATCTTATTACCTTCATAATAAAAAGGACCTGCTCCTGGCATTATTTTAATGTTTTTTTCACTCATCTTATTTTCTACCATTTTTGTAAATAGGATTACTTAATTATTTAATTTTTGATAACAGGGGATGCACACTTTCTTACCATTATATTCTTTTATTCTTGTGCTCATCGTCGGATCTCCACAATTTTCGCAAATGATTGAATCGTGGATTTGTGCCATTTTTGGGGGATTGAAATTGATTTTCTCAATCTTGAAAAAATCTTTAG
>JBHLLE010000398.1:0-4587 GCA_048885945.1 Candidatus Hermodarchaeota archaeon
CACAACAAAAATTGATATATATCTTTAATTATTTAGGATTTATAAGTGAAAATATGGAATACTGAGAAAAAAAATATGTAATAGCTATAAGAAAATATTTAGTTAAATATAATAACCGTCTCTATCTTCATAAAAACTGTTTTCCTCGTCTTTATCGTCGTCACCATCTTTATCTCCCATCATTTTTCTGAATGCTTTAAGAAGGTCATCTGGATTATTCGGATCTATGTTAAGGTCCTTTAGATCTCTTGGATCAATTTTTATAATTCCACCTTGTTTAAAAGGTATGAATTTGCTTTGCATCTCTTTCTTAATTCTTTCTTTTTCCCTATCCCTTACCGTTAATTCTTTTTTCATTAATTCTTTTAATTCTTCAGCTACAAGTCTGTCTAGCTCAGAGGGTTCCAAATCTAATAAAGCATCGCTGCCAAACGTACGAGAAAGCTTTTTAATTGCTTTATCTCTCTTAATTTCAGGAATTTGATTAATGGATACTAAATCTAAAAGATTTAAAATATGGAGCCAATCTAATTTTACAGTCCAACTATATTCTTTATCAGACATATTTTATTATATTTTTTTTTACAATATTGATAGGTATTTATTAAAGTTAAAAGTTACTTTCAATAGTTCCTGTAAAAATAATGAAGTATAACAGATATAAATCTAGTTATTTTAGCCTATAAACTCTTTAATACTTGAAATTACCAAGTTGGGATCGTCGTACATTAACCAATGTGACGAGTTTTCGCTTCGTACTATTTTTAGGTTTTTTACATAATCCTCTAATCCTTCTAAAACTTGAGGTAATAACGCAATATCCTTCATTCCCCATAATACTAAAGTAGGAACAGTAATTATTCCCGTCCAATCATTAAAGCTAAGATTTGCCCTATAATAGTTAACACCTGACAAAATAGCTTCTGGTTGTTTCCATGCTTCTACGTATTTTTCTTTATCAACTTGACTAAACGCATCTTTTTTTTTGACATTCCAAATACTGCTAATTTTAAAGCTTCGTAATCGTTTTCGTAAAGAAAAGCTTCGCCTTTAGGTTTCAGAAATTTGAAGATGTAAAAGCTTGCTCTCTGTTGTTTTTTATCTGTTTTTAACTTTTCTTCAAAAATTTTTGGATGGGGTGCGTTTAAGATAATTAATTTATTTAACACTTCTGGGAATTTTTCGGCAAAAGCCCACGCTGTAACACCCCCCCAATCGTGGCCAACAAGATTAAATTTTTCCAAATTTAACTGCTCGCTTAATTTTTTAATATCTTCTGTTAAATATTGAAGACTATATTTACTAATCCCTTTAGGTTTATCTGATAAATTATAACCGCGCATATCAGGGACTATTAACCTATATTCGTCTTTTAAACCTAATATTATTTTTTTCCACCCATACCAAAAATCTGGAAAACCATGCAATAGAATTAATGGTTCTCCAGAACCAATTAAAATTGTATGAAGTTTTACTCCTTTAGTGGTTTCAATATACTTTTCCTCTACATCATCAAATAGAGTCATTGATATAGATCAACATTTTACGTTATTTAACCTTACAAGTTTTGTTTTTTATTTTAATCTTCAGTTTTTTATTTATAAATTAGAATAAAAGACTATATTTTCACGATAAATTGATTGTGTTTAATTAAAGAAATAAAATTTGATTGTTCTAATAATCGCAAAAATGTTTACAATCAGAATAATTTAAATATAATTAACCTACTAGAAACCCAATTTTAATAGGATATATTTTCATTTAATTAGGTTTTAATTAAATATATAGGGATTATTATGGCAACTAT
This sequence comes from Candidatus Hermodarchaeota archaeon, assembly GCA_048885945.1. Classification (GTDB taxonomy): domain Archaea; phylum Asgardarchaeota; class Lokiarchaeia; order Sigyniarchaeales; family SOKP01; genus LW40-45. The sequence continues at coordinate 1,808 of JBHLLE010000398.1, forward strand.
TATTGATGCTATATTTTCAGTTATAGTGATGAATGTTATACTTTTAGCCATAGGTACTTGTATTTTCGCAATTGCTTGTTTACGAAAGAGGGATTTAATAACATATTTACCAATTTACATCTTTTTTGTAATTGGAAATTTATTTTTTGCGCTTCAATTTACTAATATTTTATTTCAAACAGTTGGTGCTATTTTTTTCATACTTACAGCATTTAGTATATTCGTCGCTGCGTTTTTGGATTATAGAAAGCTCTTTATTAAATCTAAACAGCGAACAACTCAGATAAAAAAACCAATCCTTGCAGGTCTCGTGGTAAGCCCTTTAGTAATTACTATCCAATTTTCTATTATTTTTATTTTACTAGGTGCGGTGTTTATGCTATTTCGTATATATCGTAAAACGAAATCTATAGTTAAACTTCTATTCATGCTTACTGCCATTGGTTCAATAATCGGGCTCTCGTCTCAATTTGTTCAATATTACGATTTTGAACTTGGATTTTTTTTAAATAATGCTATAGCAATTGTGTATTCGTCATTCCTTCTTATAATCGGAATTGCCGCAAATATTGAATTGCAGCTTGATAAATCAATGAATACTCTGAAAAAAGTAATAAATGCCGCCCAAAACGTAAGTATTGACACATCAAATATGGCCACAGAATTAGCGGCTAGCGCAAGCGAGGTAAACGCTTCTTCTGAAGAGATTGCCTCCACAGTGCAAGAGATGAATCAGAAAACACAAACAGTGATGGCTTCCTCAGATGATTTACATAAAGTCATGACATTAATCAAAAATATAGCTGATCAAACTAATCTACTAGCTTTAAACGCGAGTATTGAAGCAGGTAGAGCGGGTGAATATGGACGTGGATTTGCAGTCGTTGCTGACGAAGTGCGGAAACTCGCAGAAGAATCTAAATCTGCAGTAACAAATACCAGCCAAAAAATAGATGCGATTATTAACAACATCCAAATAACCACAGCTTCAATGGAAGGAATTAGTGCCTCTACAGAAGAACAAACCGCATCCATGGAAGAAATAACTGCCATGGCAAATAAATTAGGTGTACTAGCTGAAGAATTAAGGACTAATCTAACAATTGAATAAGTTTAACAAGGTTTTTTTCAATTCTTATTTATTATTAATTATTTATAAAAATGAAGAAATCATGATTTATTCTATTAAAAATGAAACCTCAATTATAAAAGAGACAGGTTTATTAATTAGCACAGATTTTTTATCGGGAGTATTATGGCAACTATCATTGATGCGATATTTACAGTCTTAATCATTAATACAGTACTTTTAGCTATTGGGACAATTATCTTTGGAATTGCAAGTACGCGTGAAAAAGAGTTGTTTTTATACTATCCAATCTATATATTCTTTTTAATTGGAAACTTTTTTATATTAAACCAATTCGTAGATAATATCTATAAAATAATCGGAACGATATTTTTTATAGCTACCGCTTTTAGTGTATTTATGGCAGCATTTTTAGATTATTATAAAATCGTCATTAAGTCTGATCTTACTAAGTCTCATATATCTTACTCAATTCTTTTAGCCCTCGTTATAAGTTCTTTAGTTGAAATTATGCAAATTTGTATGATATTTATATTTACAACCGCCTCAATAATGCTATTTCGTGTTTATTTAAAAACGAAATCAATCGTCAAATTACTTTTTATGGTATGTGCTTTAACTGCTGTGATATCCCAGATATCTCAACTAAATCCTTATTTTGATGTAGAATATGGATTATTTTTTGCTTATGCTGTTGGGACTGTCTATATTACTATATTGCTTATAAATGGAATTGTTGCTATATTAGAACAAGAAATTATGAATACTATTAAAATTAAAAATACTCTAAAAGACAACTATTCCCATGATTTAGGAAATATACTCCATTCATTGTCTATGAGTTATGAACTTCTTAAAGATGATACAATTAGTGAACATGAATCTGACGAATTATATAGTCTACTTACCAATAAAATTGACGATGCATCAAAATTAATAAAAGAAATTCGTAAGCTTTGATACTTAATTTTCTTTTAATAGAAATAGATAATAATATCTTTAGAAAAGATATAATTTAGTTTTAAAACTTAGATTAGGTCTCTTTAGATACATTTATAATTTTAATTATTTATAAGTCTATTTTAATATTAAAATAGTCTCCTAAAGTCTAATATTTTTATTTTTTATTTGAGATCTATAATTTTGCTTCCAATTAGAATCGATTTTATCCAAGGCAATCACAGCTTCTTTATTTACCCAATAATACCCCTTTTTTTAGATATTTATTAAGTGTAGACTTACTATTTTATTAACTATTTTGTGCTTAATGTTCTCTTAATTCCTTATCTTAAATATCCAATTAATTCTAAATCAAACAAGATATTCGTTCTATTTAAAGCAAAAAGCAATTTTTAAAATAATTTTAAATAAGAGTAATTTACTATGGAATTACTATTCTAAGAAAAACATCTCCTTATTTAGAATCTAAATAACTTATTGGTGAAAATATGACAATTATAATTAATGTAATAATTACAATTTTAATAATTAATACAATACTCTTAGTTATTGGAAGTTTAATTTTTGGAATTGCATGTTTACGTAAAAAAGAATTATTGATATATCTCCCAATATATATTACATTTTCCATTGGAAACACTTTTTATCTCTTTCAATTTGTAGATTCTATTTACCAAATAATTGGTGTGCTTTTTTTTGTAGTTGCAGCTTTTTGTATATTCTTCGCAGC
>JBHLLE010000399.1:0-4587 GCA_048885945.1 Candidatus Hermodarchaeota archaeon
TCAAAATTTCTATTCAGGGTCAAAAAGAGCATTTTTTATTTTATCTAGATTAAATTTATTGAATAATATAGGGATTCAGACCAAAGTTAGTAGTAAAACTCTTTTAGAAACAATTGATTATGAAGAGGCACCAATTGAAAGAATCTGTTCATTCATTAATAGGGAGTGGGGAGATGATTACTTAAATCTAATAGAAGATGGCAAAAAAGCTATTATGGGGGATAAAATAGTCTCACTTTGGGGTTAGAGGATATTATGATTTTTAATTATGAGAATAAAACTCTACAAGTTAAGATAGTATATTATGGTCCAGCAATGTCAGGAAAAACTACATCTATAAAGTCTCTTTTTTCTTATTTCAAAAAAGAACATTCAGTTAAGTCTATTGATAGTTCTGTTGGTCGTACTTTATTTTTTGATTTTGGTGTTTTGCAGTTTAAAGGAGTTGAATGGAGTTTAAAGTTTTTAATTTATTCCGCCACCGGTCAAGATTTTTATGCGAGTACTCGTCCCGCGACATTAAATGGAGTAGATGGATTGATTTTTGTTGTTGATTCACAAGCAAAATACTTAGAACATAACATTAGATCTTGGAATGAACTTCAGACTATATTCGGAGCTGAGTTATATAGAATTCCTATTGTAATCTCATTGAATAAATATGATCTATTAAGTTTTAATAATTTAGAAAGTAATGGGTTCTTATCACATATAGATTTTAATAGGTTTAGACATATTTCATTCAAAAAGACGATTGCAATAGAAGGAAAAGGCGTATTAGATACTTTTAATGAATTAATTAACTTTCTTTTTCCACAGTTGAAGATTAATCTTGGTGTTGTTAATTAAATCTTAATTTAATTTTTATTTTCAACTTTTTCATACATATTTTTTGAAACTCTTTTGACAAACCCGTGTAGATAGAATTGCTTAAGTAAATTTCTCACTTTCCGAACTTGCGAGGCGTCAATACCTAAAACACTCATTAGTTGAAAAATGGAAAATTGGTCTGGTAAGTTATCCTTTATATTATTATATAAACCCGTTTTTAATTCACACTTTTTTTTGATATAAATTACTCAAACTAAATGAAGAAAGCTATTTATAATTTATTTAAATTACGAAAACTTATTAGGTGGAGTTTAGGTTTTTATAATCCTCAAGGTAACTATAACTTATCATCCCTACATATTGTAGATCATCCTTGTCTAGTTTTTTTCATCGAATATTTACAACCCTCTTTAACTCCATACATTGATTATATGGTTTATTACATTTTTATTTATTTGAGAAAATGAGAAATAGCCCAAATCACGTTTCGCTACTAATGAATAACCTAATAATTTAAAGTTCACGAAATTCTTTAAAATTATCTCCAATTGGCGCTTCTCCGTCACCATATATCTGATACAATCCTGTTCTTCTTGCACATTCAGAGAAACTGCGATAAACATTTTTTCTTTGCTCATATAAAGCACAAGTATTATAAATTATTGGATTCCAAATGTATAATTCATGATCAGGTTCATACCAGAGTTTTTCATCTTTTAGTACTTGTTTGAAATCCTCTTCGCCTATTACTTCTGATAGATCTTGTTTATTCAACATGATTATTAGAGGTATTTCTTTTATTAATTTACCTCTGGTGACATTTTTCAATTCTTTTAAAGATTCTATATTATCTTCGAAAAAATGAGTTTGTGAGTCAACTGTAAAGATAACTCCATCTGTACCCTTGAATATCTTCTTTCTTAAAGGTGAAAATCTTCTTTGACCTGCAACTGTATATACATGATAAAAAACTTTTCCACGGCTTTTTTGTTTGGTAGATTGAAAGATACCACGATCAAAATATAATGTTGATCCAGAGGCCATAGAAATTTTTGTTAGATTACCAGTAGGTTCAATATCTTTTTCATTTTCTTTCGTAAATCTATAAAGTGTATCAACTATTGTTGTTTTTCCTGATCCAGCCATCCCCCAATATAAGATTTTTATATATACTTTATGATCTGCTGTAAACCGTACCATTAAGAATCTTCTCTTAAATTTTAAATTTTAAACTAAAAAAAATCGTTCCTTTGGATATATTTCGTGCAGAATTTAAATGACGAAATATTCTATTAATTTTTATTAAATTATATTAATAGGTATTATTATAATTTAGTATTTATAATTCCTTTGTGATATTTTAAATTTTTGTCTTAACAATTTATTATGAAGAGTGATCTCTGAATTTCTTCCAAAGCTTTCAATCAAATTCTATATAAGTTTTCCCGAGTCTAATTTTATAATTGCACCATAGGATAAGTTTACTATACAAATCTCCAATATATCCTTCTCTAATTATTAAATTTATAACATCTGAGTACATGATTTTTCTTTTTCCTCTAATTCTTTCCCTAATTGTTTCTATAAGACTCTCTAATATTTTACAATTACTAACTGAGAGATTTTTTATTTTATCAAGACTCTTAGAGGTTTGATTCATCAAAATTCAGGTTATTAATTTTTATATTTTATACATTCAAAATTTTTAAATCAGACTGATATAAATCTGATCTGATCTTTTTAAATTACCATATTTTTACTTTTAATCTTCTCTCTCTTTCTCTAAATAATTTTATTATACCTCATAGAAAGGAGATTCTTGCTAGAAATAATGTCAGTTTACAAAATCAATAAAATATATCTCTTAGATTTAAAGCTTAAAACAATCACAAAAAAGTGATAAAAATTAACTCGATTGAAAGCTATATAAATGAAACCGATAGATGTCCAGAATGTGAAGGGAAAGTAATTGTTAATAGTTTTGAAAAAATCTGTAAGGAATGCGGGTTAGTAATTAATAATTTTTTTAAAGAATCCGCTTTTGTTTTTAACGAACTAAAAATTAAGAATAGCTTAAACAAACAATATGTTGCTCTGGGTGAAAGAACTGACTTTATAGGAGGGTTAGGCTCATTTATTGATTATGAGAAATCTAAATATTTGAAAGATAAAAATGGAAAGCTTTTACCTCCTAATGATCAAAAATTGTACAGGAGATTAAAAAAAAATTATGCTCAGTTTTTGCGTATCAAAAACCATGAGACAGAATATAGAGTGTTTAATATTTTAAACAAAATTACATTGTATCTCAATCTTAATAAGAATATACGAAATAACGCTGCCTATTACTATAAAAAAATAATTAAATCTGAAGAAAAGGTTATAAATAATATTTCTCTCATTGCCTTCTGTATTTTTTTTGCTGCGAGAAGGGAATTCCATAATGCTCCTATTACTATCAATGAAATTTCAAAAGCTTTTCAAAATTTTGGACACAGAGTAAATCCTAGATTAATTTTGAGAGATGGAATAAAATATAAACATCATTTAAACGATGATACAACACCCCATAGAAGTGAAGATTATCTCATAAGACTAATAGATGAAATCATAAAGCATAGATCTTTAAAGGAGAGATTAATGAAAAAAGAAGTATTGTGGTCTGAAAATGAATTTCAAAATAATTTAATCAGAAAATGCCGTCAAATTTTAAAAAAATTACCTGTATGGCAAAGAGGAGGAAGGAACCCTTTTATCTTGACTGGGGCAATAATATATTTAGCAGATAAGTTATTAGCTAAAGATAATAAGCAGAAATCAATCCTCACACAAAAAATCATTTCTGAAGCAACTAAGATAGCGGAATATTCCATAAGAGACCACTATGTAAATCTTTTAAAGCCTATGTTTATGAGTTGATTAACTTCCTAAAATCTATATTAGAATGCTAATAAAATTTTCTTTCTTTTCACTTTTTTTCCGATGATATTTAACTGCCTTAAAAAAAAGATTTGAATGTATTAACTTTTTTATATTATATAAATTTAATATAATTAGCTTTTTTGAATATAATAAATTACAATCTTTCTGCTTCTGTAGTGTAGTACGGTCAATCTTTTATAGTTTTCATTAAACTATGATTAGGATTACGCATACGAGGCTCTCACCCTCGGGACCCGGGTTCGAATCCCGGCAGAAGCATAAATTTATTCGAAATATGATTAATTTTAAAATTTATTCGCAATACTAATGTAAATATTCATTGGAAATACGAGGATTTAATTTTTTTTTCTGAATGATAATTTCTCAAGGATATCAAGACAGTTTAATAATATCGTCGTCAAATTTTCAATTACCTGTAATTGATTTTCTTTTCTTAATTTTGTAATTATTATCTCAATTTTCTCAAGTATAGCTTCTTCTAATGAAGTATATAAATCCATCTTTCTTTTAATAGGTTCTTTTCCTTGTCCATCTTGGTATCTTCCACTTTGTTCATATACCTTTTCTTTATTTGGACTATCCTCAACAATTAAGACATTTCTGTTACAGGTTGGACAAAAAGTATCTCCATCTTTATTTCTAAAAATTGGATTATTGCAAACAGGACAAGCCATATTTAGCATAGTATTCCCAGATCTAAGAAGATCTGCCATTTTTTTTATATTATCGTTTATATTAATCACAAATTTTTAATTATTAATCCAATTTGGGTTTTAGAGAGAGATTTTCTATTTTATACAATTTATTCTTTTT
>JBHLLE010000400.1:0-4574 GCA_048885945.1 Candidatus Hermodarchaeota archaeon
TTTGGTATGCTGGCGAAAAAGGGGGAAAAGCAATCGCAGATGTTATATTTGGAGATTATAATCCCGCTGGAAGGTTACCTATTACTTTTTATAAATCATTAGGAGACTTGCCAGATTTTGAGAATTACAGCATGGAAAATAGAACTTATCGTTATTTCATGGGTGAACCATTATATTCTTTTGGATATGGGTTGAGTTTCACTCAATTCAATTATAGCAATCTTCAAATTTCTCCCAAAAAGGTTAGAACAGGTGAAACTGTAAAGATAATGGTTGATGTAAAAAATATAGGAGAAATGACGGGTGACGAAGTAATTCAATTATATTTGTCTCATCATTCTTCTAAATATCGCCTACCAATTAGAGAACTTAAAGGTTTTTCTAAAATTAATCTTAAAGGCGGGGAAACTAGAAAAATAGAGTTCCGTTTGACTCCAGCTGAATATTCAATTGTGAATAATGAAGGCAAGCGTGTCGTGGAACCTAGTAAGGTTTCAATATGGATAGGCGGTTGCCAACCAGGATTTGATAATAGACAAAATATAATCTCTGGAAGTTTTGAGTTGATTAAATAATGCTCAATTTTGAATTAAAAACTATTTAAATGACTTCAACACATATATTTTTAATTAGAATTCAAATGCGTATTGATAAAAAATGAATTTCGATACAAATTTATTAATTTATCTAATAGTTATTATTTATATCGCCGTGTTAATTTTTGTTTTTTCTGTCACTCTTGCTGTCGGAATAATTATATCTTTAATTCCATTAATCGTGTTTTTAATTATATATTTCTACGAAATAAAGGTGAAATAATTCTGGATTTAACCTACATGATTTTTATAATAGCAGTATTTATTGCATTTTCTTTATTAATTGTTCATTCATTAATTTTTAGAGGAATAAAAGAGACTGCGACCTTTTTTGGTTTTGGATTTATTTTCGGATTAATTAGAGAAATAGTATATAGAACCTATTTCAGAAATTATTCCTTTGGTGAAGTTCCCTTACAAATTTTGGGTGCTCCGGTCGCGATTATCTTCGGATGGATATTTACTTTTTATCTGGGATATAGTCTATGTGAAAAATTTTTGGTAAATGACGAATCTGAATCAGAATACATGCGCTTAATGGTTTTATGTGCGATTTTTTCTTCATATATCTGTTTTTCGATTGAAACTACAGCAATGCATGCAGGTTGGTGGATAGTCTATTTTGAATCTTCCGAGGTTGCCGCGTCTGATTTGCTTGCTGGTTGGTTTTATACTACACTAATATTCTTCTCTATCTACTTTATTTTAATTGGAAAGGTTAAAAGAATAAAAAATTTAATTTTACCAATATTACTTATCTTATTAATAGCGATTATAGAATTCATGGAACAAATATTAATAGTTCCTGAAGAGATTTTGGTAATTATTATTTATTTTACCATATTGGTTATGATTTGTTTCTTATATCCTTACCTTGCAGTTCTCATGTTAATGTTAGCTTTTCTGTTTTTTATTTATCCAATTAGAATTATTTTTACTAATGATATAAGAATATTTACTTTTTTCGTCGTAGGATTTGGTTATATGTATCTTATATTGAAAAAACCTGAGATGTTTGAATATGAAATCATTAACATTAAATGAAAAATGTCAAATTCCAAACTAGTTGATGAATTAAAAGATATACTTCTGGTTAAAAGAAAAAAAACCATTTAAAAGTGGTTTTTTCTCGGAATGATTTATTTAATTTTAAGTCATAAGTATTAACAATAAATCGCAATTAATAAAAAAAATACCCAAATATGGTGAAATATTATTTATTTAACCAAAGAAGAAGAGAACATTTTAGATGGAAATCAAGGGGAAATTCTTGCAAAATTAATGAATTTTATCGTTAAATTAGGTGATTCGTTTGGAGCTGAAAAATTAATAGAAATAGTTTCAGCACATACGGTTTTAAATATCGGCTTAAGTTTTTGTCGAGCTGCTTCTAAGGTCTTGCATCAAATAGCTGAAGCAGGGTTGAAAGTAAAGGTAAGAACTACGGCGGACCCAATTCTTGATATGGATTATTCTGAAGAAATGGCAAGTGTTTATTCATTATTCACCTTACACGAACAAATGATGGAAGATCTGTCAAAAATTGGAGTTCATGGTTTTACCTGTGCTCCCTATTATATTGATAACAGACCGAACTTTGGAGATATTTGTGCATGGTCCGAGTCTTCAGCAGTAATCTTTTTAAATTCTGTTCTTGGAGCTCGGTCAAATCGAGAGGGAGGGATTATAGACATCGGTTGTGGTATACTTGGTAAAACACCTTACCATGGATTGCTCATTACAGAGAATAGAAAAGGTCAACTATTATATAAAGTTGCTTCAGATATTAATACGAAAGAACTCTTTAATTTAACTTCAATTGGACTTAAGATTGGATTGACCGCAGGAAATAGGATTCCTGTTATTCAAGGCCTTCATAATATTACCGAAGATGAATTAAAAAATCTTGGTTCAGCATCTGCATCAACTGGTGCAGTCGCATTAATTCACGTGCCGGGAGTAACTCCAGAAGCAAAAACTATAGATGAAGCATTTCAAGGTGATAAACCAGATGAGATTATTGAATTGGAAATGAAAGATCTTGAAGATGTGAGAGAAATCGTTTCTACAGAATGGAATTTACCACCTAAAAATATCTGTATTGGTTGTCCGCAATTAAGTAAAGAAGAAGTAATTAAAGTTCTAGAAAAACTGGAGGGAAAAAGCATTATGAAGAGCATCAATTTTTGGATATGCACCCACAATGATGTTAAAAATTTCATTCTAAATTCAGATTACAGAAAAATATTAGATAATTCTGGCGCTAAAATATCGACTATTTGTCCAACATATATACCTCCCGCTAAACCAGTCACAACAAATTCAGCTAAGTCGTGCTTTTATAGCCCTGCTACATATAGAAATATGGATGATTGTATAAAAATTGCCACGGAAGGTTGGAATAATGAGTAAGATAATCAAAGGAAGGTCTTTAAGCGATGGAATTGTGGAAGGTGAGGCGATAATAACTAAACAGCCATTTAGTATCACCGCATCATTCGCTTTTCCACTTATCTCCAATGCAAAAAAACTTAAAGTAGCAGATAAAACTCATGAATTGTACAAAAAAGATGTAAAGGAAAAGGTACTAATTTTCCCTTATCCTATTGGGACTACAACCTTAGGTTTTGTATTATTAGAGACAATTGTTCGTGGAATTAGTCCTAAAGCAATTGTGTGTTCTGAAGGGGAACCATTAATGAGTTCGGGTGCTGTTGCGGCTGATATATTTTTTAATCTTAAATTTCCAATAGTAGATAAAATAGATTTTTCAGAACTGGAACAAATTAATAATGGAGACTTAGTAAGAGTTAATGGAAACGAAGGTTTCATAGAAATTCTTTAAAAAATTATTTTTTTTTCCATATTAAACCTTAAGTAAGGATATTAGATTTCTAAAACTATATAAATATTAAGTTTCAAAGTGTTAATTAAACTTAATTAGGTATTAAGATGAATCAAGAAACTCGAAGTAGTGATGATTCTTATTCTTTAAAAAAGGCAGCTTCTTATAGTATTGGACAAGTTATTAATAATGCTAGTTATCAAACCTTTTCTTTATTAGTTTTTACCTTCTATTTTACCATAGTTGGATTAAATGTAATTTTAATTACAATTGCTTTCGTAATATGGAGTATATGGAATAGTATTAATGACCCATTACTTGGATCAATCTCTGACAGAACACATACAAAATGGGGTAGACGTTATCCTTATATAATGCTTTCCATAATTCCTTTAGCATTAGTAATGTTTTTTCTATTTACTCCACCAATAACTTTTGGTATTACAACTCAATTAACGAATTTTATATATTTTTTAATTATAATATTAATTTTTGAATTTTTTTATACTATGTTCGATGTAAACTTAATCGCGCTTTTTCCAGAGCTATTTATTACTGAAGAAGAAAGAACAAAAGCTAATGCTGTACGAATGACAGTTTACCTTGTTACGCTCATTATCACTTTCGCACTCCCTACATTTTTTATCCCAGATTTTTCTAATCCAATATATTTGATGCAATATCAGATTTTTGGTATATTTATAGCAATTTTAATAATTATAGCAGGTTTGTGCTTCTTAAAATTTAGTCCAAGAGAAAAACCCGAATTTAGAGAAGAGTACAAAAATATTACTAGTTTTAAAGAGACCCTTAGAATTTGTTTAAAAAATAAAACATTTATTAGATATTTACCAGCTGAAATGGGGATGTGGTACGTAATAGGTGTAGCTACAACTGTTATAGTCCTTTATGGTAAATTCGTTTTAGGCATAGGAGAAGGAGAAACAATATATATAGCTTTAATGTTAGTAATTGCATTTGTTTCTACCGCATTATTTATGAATATTCTGTGGAAACCAGTAGTTCAAAAAGTTGGTCCTCGAAAAGCATGGATATTTTCAGTACTAATTTGGATTTTAAGTTTGATTCCTTTCTTATTTATCCAAGATAAATTTCAAGGTATGGTTGTATTA
>JBHLLE010000401.1:0-4569 GCA_048885945.1 Candidatus Hermodarchaeota archaeon
AACTATTATTACTATTTCGTGTGAAATCAGAAAATTTTTAACAAATAGAATGAACCAAAAAACTTAGTACTTACAATTACTTTAATAAAATTCTCACCGTTAAGATTAGTATAATCACAAAATAGAATTTGTTTTCCTTTATAATCAATCCATTTAGCTCGTGAACTCATGAATTAAACCTTTTAGAGAGTTTTGTCTTTTTAAACTTGAAATTATAGTAAAACTTATTGTATTTAAAGTTCTCATTTTAAATAGATCAAATAATTGAATTAACACTTCAACTATATAACTTGAATAAACTAAAATTTATCTGAATTTTTAAAAAAGTATAAGAAAGTTATATTTTAGTTTTGCTTTTTTCTACGAGGTCATCTAATTCGTTTAAAATGACCCTAAATATATCCCTTCTTCTCTTTGACTCAAAATTATTCTTTAAAATCATCATCGTTTCTTGCTTATTTAGTTTATAATCTAAATCTGCTAATCTTTTATGAAATTCGGGGAGTTTTGTATAAAATCCATTTGATCTACATATTTGATAATTTAAATTTTCAAGAAATTCGTTTTCTGATTTTGACTCTAATTCAATCATAATCAATTACATCCTCTTTTTATAATTTTATTGATTAAGAAATGAGTAACAAGTGCAATTAATAAAATCAAATGTGATTAAGAGGTCATTTAAGAGTAGCTCTTGATATTATTTACGAATATACCAAAATATCTTGTAAAATTAAATTAATAATGTTAACATTAAAACAAAACTCAAGGTAAAAATATCGGATAATTTTAAAGTTAAAATAGAACATTTAATAGTTTGTTTTTCAAAAATATTTTATTAAAGAAATTTCATAATAATTATGATTTTATAAAAAGTTTACAAAATATCGAATATTGAAGAGATTTTAATGAAAAACGCCTACAAAATTATTATAAGCGGACTGGACTACGCTGGGAAAACGAGTATTTTAACGGCATTAGATAAGAAATACAATTTTCAAAAAGAAATCACAGAATTGAAACCGACTATAAAAGTTGAATATCATCAATTTAATTTCCTAGACAATTTAGTTTTTATATGGGATATGGGGGGTCAGAAAAATTACAGAGACATTTATCAAGAAAGAAAAGAAATATACTTTGCGGGAACCGATTTAATGGTTTACGTAATAGATATTCAAGATAAAGATAGATACGAAGACTCTCTCTCCTATTTGAACAATGTATTGGAGTTTTTTGAGAAATCTGAAGAAGACGTTCCAATAATTATCAGTTTTCATAAATACGATCCTGAACTCAGAGATGACGCAGAATTACTCTTTAATATCAATAAGTTAAAAGAACAAATTTCTAACGAACACCCGTCTTTTAAAATATTGTTTCAACAGAGTTCCATTTACGATATTATTTCTATTGTTCAATTAATATCTTACGCTCTCTCTTTATTTGATGAAGCCTTTTTCGAACTTTCAGAATTAATGGAAGATTATTTGACTAATACATTCAATTGTACGTCTTTAATTTTGTTTGATGAAAACGGGATAATTATAAGCGAATTTTATAGCGATAGCATAAATCCAGAAATATACGTTGAGTTAATTGATTCCATAAAAGAGCACCTTTTTATATTAAAAAGAATGCAAGAAGAAGATTTTAAGGAAGATTATAACTTCTTTTCGCTTGAAAATAAATTACTTTCCTATTTACATAAAATCAATATTGATAGTCAACGATTTTTCATTTCTGCTGTAATTGAGGAAAACAATAAAGATAACCTTTTAAATAAATTTCCTGAATTGGTTGACGATACTATTCAAATTTTAGAATCAATTTTATTATAAAATTTTTTCAAAAACATCTATTAGAAAATAGTCTAAATAAAACGCTTATTTTCTCAAATTAATCTATTTTTAAAATTTCTCTTGACTTGTCAATCATTTTTTCTTTTTTCTTTCTATGGTCTTCAATAAATTTAATTACCTTTTCAATACATTGCTTTTTATGTTCCCCACATAGAAGCTCTCCTTTAACACATCTCGTAAATTCGTCAGATAATTGATCGTCGTCTTCTTCGAAATGATACATTAGTATTTTATATATCATGCATTTATTAGGCTCTCCGCCCAATTCTTGTTGTTCTTTTTTATTGCGACGCCCTCCAGTTATAGCACCTTTAATTTTCTTAGTTATAGATTCAATAGACTCGTTGAACGTAAAAGCGCTATTTGGATTTCTTTTTGACATTTTATCGGTTCCGTCTAAACCAGCAAGAAGTTTGTGATAAGTTGCTCCAGGTAGGAAAAATTTTTTGTTGCTGTAATATCTCCGGGTAAGATCTCTTGTTAAACGAATATGCGGATCTTGATCAATCCCGACTGGAACTACCGTTGGTTGGGCGCCATCCATGATTTGAGGTAATACAATATCCCCTACTTGTATCAAGGCAGCCAGATATAGTCCAAATGTCTTTTCACCATATATTGCATTTAACATGTTCTGAGTGACTAACCTACTTACCTTAAATAAAACATCTTTGACAATGGGTTCTTTTGATTGTCTCCAGATATATGCCTTTTTAGGAGATGGATCTAAACCCAATGCTAATATATCTGCTAGATTATCTACAGCATCTTTCTCTGCTTTTTCGTATGGAATTCCGTTATCTTCCCAAGATTCTATATCTGCTATGCAATAATAAGCTTTACCACCCATTTTTTGGAATTCTACTATTTCTAAAGCAGTGGTTAAGGTACCAAGATGAAACGGTCCAGAAGGTTTTATTCCACTCATAACCGCCCAATTTTGTTTGTTTTCAATTGCTTTAAAAATATCTTTCAAACCTCGATGTCCAAAAATAATTTTACGGCGAATAAACCTATTATCGAGAAATTTTTGCCTTACGACTTCGTCAAGTTCTTCTATACCAAATTCTTTTATTAATCTAATATAGTCCTCTTCTAAAATGTTAGAAGAGCTCCAGGGATCAAGTTTAAATCCATCAGACATGATATCCTAATTTAATTTTGTTTTTATGAATAAAACAAAGTATAAAATTTTTGATAGATAAAAAATTTTGATACATATGATAAAATTTTCGGATAATCAGATTGACAACTTCATTAATCTTTTGGACTTTTCGAAAGTTGCAGGTAATGTAGTACCCGTCATCGCACAAGATTACAAAACTAATGAAGTCTTAATGTTGGCCTTTGCCAACGAGGAAGCTGTACGTCAATCGTTAAAAACAGGGATTGCGTGTTATTATTCAAGATCTCGCAAGAAATTATGGAAAAAAGGAGAAGAGAGCGGACACATTCAAGAAATTCAACATATTTTTGTTGATTGCTATAAAGATACGATTTTATTAAAAGTTAAACAACAAGTAGCCGCCTGTCACACTGGTTTTTACTCGTGCTTTCATAGAGAGTATGTTGATGGAGATTTAGTAACTCATGGAGAACCTGTTTTTGATCCTGAAAAGGTTTATAATAAATAAGTTTCCTAAATATATCTTTTTTCAATCGTAATCTGCAACGGGATAATACTAATTTTTTGAAAGAAATTGATTGTTATAGATGGCTTTATATAATTTAATTATGGAAACTAAAGAAGAAAAAAAGGAAGATAAATGGAAAGAAAAACTCTCGGAAAAACAATATCGCGTTTTACGAGAGAAAGGCACTGAAGCACCATTTACAGGTGAGTATTGGAATAATCACGAAAAGGGTATATACAAGTGCGCGGGATGCGGCACTCCACTATTCGATTCTGACAAAAAATTCGAATCCGGGACGGGATGGCCCAGTTTTTACGCTCCAATAGACGAAGAAAGCGTTCAATCTGAAAAAGATACGAGCTATGGAATGGTTCGCACTGAAGTACTCTGCAAGAAATGCAAAGGACACTTAGGACATGTATTTAACGATGGACCAAAACCCACAGGGTTAAGATATTGTATAAATTCTATTTCTTTAGACTTTGAGAAGATGTAATACGAGAACATTTTAGTTGAACTTTACGAACTTTTTTTTTGAACCAGAGTATTTTACTTGAACTCACCATTTTTCATTGAGCCCAATATATTTACGTAAATAATTATCAACCTAAAATATATTATTGTAGAGTTGAAGGCTGTTGAACTTAAATTTCTTTCTTTTCTTGAAGCTCTTCGAACTCCAATTCTTCTAAATACCCCACTTGTGAGTTTCCAAAATAAAAGCAAAGTTTTCCAAAAAAATTGCAAATAATTTTTTTTATTTTTACTGTTAACTCATGAGTTTTTTAAATAAGTTTTCGAATGAATTTAAGAATATTTTGGAATGATAAATACTCCCATAAAAGATAATTATGTATACCATTTCTTAGAATGTTTCATCATAATTCTCGATGAAGAAATTCAAAAACTTAAAGAGGTGTCCTAAATATTACAAAACTGATAACTATGGATTTGTGGAAATATTACGATATTACGCACAAGGAGCATCTCGTGTGTAATCCTATGAGCATCGAAAAATTAAACGAGCTTATCACCCTCTTGGCGTTAAAATCAGGTTCAAAAGTGTTAGAAAT
>JBHLLE010000402.1:0-1162 GCA_048885945.1 Candidatus Hermodarchaeota archaeon
TCAAGATTAAAAGAAGGAAGGTATAAGGAAGATAAATTAAGTGAAGAACAAATTTGGCAAATTTTTATGAGAATTTTTAACACTATTGAGTCAGTAAAAGTAGCGAGTTATAAGTATGCTCTCATATATTCGATTCTAAATTGCTTAAAAACCAATCAAGACCAAACCAAATTTTCATTTAAAGAAATTTATGTTCCATTCACAAGAATCTATTGGAAATTAATTATACACTTTCAATTATTCCAAATCTCATCAAATACTTTATCATCAATTTACAAAATCTTGATTAATTTTATTACTGAACATCCTGATTTGAGAAATAAGGATTTTGAAGATCTTTCAAAAGAACATAAAAATTCTCTTCTAAATGTTGTCTCAAATAAGTGCTCGAGAAATGTATTTGGAGCCCTTTTTGGTGATAGTAATGAATATTTCTACTCGTTTAGTAAAAAAGATGGTTATATTGAGTTAAATCCTCTTTTTAGCACATTTTTAATTAAATATGGAAATATTATTGAAAAAGTAAATACTTATGAATGGTTAAAATTCCTTCAGAAGAGAAATCCTAACAGAGCCATAGACATATCAATCTTTAAAAATGACAAGAATAATTCAAAAATATTAAGTTTCTACGAATTCTGGGTAAAAATACAGAATAAATTTGATCCTCCAATAACAATTTATACACTTAGACAACAAAAAGCTAATCAGATTCTTGAAATCAATGACATGGGAATCCTTGTTGAAACAGAAAAAGGAACCGAATTAGTAAAAATAGAAATGATTGAAAAAGCTTGGGAAAATCTTGTGAAAGATGGTGTTCTTTATAGAGACGAGCATGAGAAATCCACATATCGAAGCTCATTTATTTTAGCGTTATTTTCGCAATTTGATTTCATTGAAGCCAACACTAAAGGGCGGACTCATGTAAAGTTGAAATCTTAATTTTTGATCGTTATGATTTTAAATTATAAAAAATTGATAATCCCTTTAATTATATAAATCCATATTATAATTATAAAATATATGACTACTTATTATTTTGATTTAGAAACTGATACTGAAGGAAGAGAAAAACCTGATCCATTCAAAGATAAAATTATAACTATTCAATATCAACCTTTTTACGATGATTCAGGAAATATAAAAGAACCATTAACTA
>JBHLLE010000402.1:1172-4564 GCA_048885945.1 Candidatus Hermodarchaeota archaeon
TGAAAAGAATATTTTGGTTAATTTTCTGAATTTTACTGGATGGTTAGAAAATCCTCCAAAGATTTGGGAATTCATCCCTGCTGGTACTAATTTATCATATGATTTATTTACAATTTTAAGACGTAGTAAAGAGTTGTTAAGGATAGAAATTCCAGTTCAATTAATTATGCACAAAATACCAAAAATAGATTTGAAATCAAGTCTAGTTTTAGCAAATAAAGGGAATTTTAAAGGTGCTAGTTTAGATAATTTTTCTAAAAAATCCAGCTCTGGAAAAATAGCAAAATCATATATTAAAAATAAGGATTGGGATAAGCTTTTAAATTATATTAAACAGGAAGCTGAAGGATTTCTTGATGTTTACAAAATTCTCGTTAAAAACATACCTTATATTCTTAAAAAGATTAAATAATATTACAAATATAAATATTCATTTGAAAATGACATTTTTTCCGTTATTCTAATATTTCTTTTATATAAGTTTATAAATATTTTTGATTACTTTTTTATTCTTAAATGTTTATAAAATCTCTGTTTCTATAAAATCTCTTAAATTTGAGTGATTCATTTCTGAAAATCTAAAAATAATTCGTTTTTCCCTTCTTTTAGAATCATATGAACCCGGTTTACGCTGATCGCTGTTTCTTTCATTTAAAAAATCATAATAATAACAATTATCCTCATTTTCATCAGGTAAAAAGAGTAGGAAAAAATTTATTGTTTTATGACTTAAATTCAACCCATCCCTTAGCAGTTCTCTAAAAGAAAGATATTGACCAAAACCGATACTGCCGCCATTGCTTTCGGTAAATAATTTTTCCTCCATGATTATAAGTGTATTATTTGCTGCATTATGTATAATAAAATCAATGTCAGTACTTCCTAATCTTCCATACATATCTTTTCTTAAAAATCGGCTTAATTCAGATACTTCCTCGCTCTCAATGGTTCTTGCTGTGCTAGATTGTAATTTACCACTCAAACAACTAACCATTTTGAGAATTTCCATAGCCGCATCATCTTTAGACGGGAAGGTTTGTATTTGTAGTGACCTTAAGTTAAAAATATTTACACTCTCTTCCTCAAAAAGTATATTAGCCAGATTTATATAATCATTAAAGAATGGTCTTATCTCTAGATTCATCTCATACTCATTTTCATCAAAAACTTGATTTAATAAGATATAACGCGTATTCCTATCCTTATTATATCTCCAAAGACAAGTACAAAAAAATAAATCTTTATAAACTGAAAGGGTTGAGTCAGTTAACATAGGTCCAATTCTGGTTCTCCTTGAACCAAAGATTTCATCCTTTACTGGTTTTGACAATTTAAACACCTCTCTCCTCTGAGATATATTATAAATACTTAGATAACTTTATAAATATATCCGAAAAATTATCAAACCAGTTTGGAGTACTTATTTTAATATTAAGTTATTAATAAGAAGGATTATATCGTTTAGATTTAATATAAAACAATATTAATTTAAATAGCATTCATTTACAAATAATTATTCTAATAAAATAAAAAGACAAAATCAAGTTCTTGTAAAAACCTTTAATAATACAATCTGTACTAGCAAATAGTAGTGATGTTGGATTTGAGTAGCAATTATAAAGATAAACTAAAAAAGAAATTATCTGAAATCTTCCAGTTTGAAGATCAAGATTTAGATTTTGGCATTCATAAAGTTATGAATTATAGAAGAGAGGAAATTCATAAATTCGTCGAGGAAGATCTTATAAAGGAGTTAAATGACCAAATAAAACTCATCACTCAAGCTGAAAAAGACATAATAAAAGAAAAATTAGAAGATCTTAGTGATGATGCTAATATCAAAAAATATAAAGAAGCAATCCAAAATAACGATGATAATATTGCAAAAAATATGGAGAACCTCAAAGAGATTAAAGACTATAAAAGTTTTCAATATAATTTTACATCATTAGATAATACGGATGAACTTGAACGTGGAATTTATATTTCTCTCTTAAATTTTTTCTCAAGGTATTATCATTTAGGAGATTTTTTTCCAAAACGAAAATGGAGTTCAAAAGAGAAATATTTTATTCCTTATAATGGGGAGGAAACCATTTTATTATGGCCTAATAAAAACCAATATTACATCAAAACCACAGAATTTTTTAAAGAATATATTGTGAGAATAAAGTCTTTAAATGTAAAATTTAAGGTTGTTGATGTAGAAGAAGAAGTTGGTAATGTGCTTACATCTAATAAAAAATATTTTGTCCTCTCTCGAGAAAATCCTTATGAGTTAGATGGGTATAATATCGATGTTTTTTTTGAATATAAGACATTAAATGTGGAAGAAAAAAAGAAATATGGTAAAAAATTTAACCAAAATACTATAAATGAAAAAACTATAGGATTACTTAAAAAATATTTAAATCAAGAGAAAACAAAAGAATTATTTGTTGAGGAAATGGGAGAAACAATATTATATAGGCATCTTAAAAGATATACTAAGAGAAATATGATGGATTATTTTATACATAAAGATTTGAGAGCTTTTTTAGAGCGAGAATTAGATTTCTTCATAAAAAATGAAGTCTTTTCGTTTGAGGATATGCAAAGAATTGACCATGACATGTTATTAATTCAAGTTATGCGAGCTAATGCTATTCGTCATATATCTGAAAAGATAATAGATTTTTTAGCTCAAATTGAAGAATTTCAGCTTAAATTGTGGAAAAAAAAGAAATTTGTAATAAACACCGATTATGTTATAACAATTGATAAAATAAATGAGTACGCTGGAGAGGAGTTTTTAAATATAATTATAGCTATTATCATTGAAAATGAAGCTCAACTCCAAGAATGGAAAGATTTATTTGACGAGAAAATTTCCAAACCTAACGATTTTATTTTAAAAAGAGAAATTACTGGTATTAAATGGAAGCCTTTACCGCTTGATACAAAATTCTTCGATCAATCGTTTAAATGGGATTTGTTACAAAATCTAACTCAAAATAACAATTTAGATGAGATCATAGATGGGTGTTTAATTAAAAGTGAGAACTTTCAAGCATTAAATTTACTGATGAATAAATGGGTTGAAAGAATTGATCTCATCTATATAGATCCCCCGTTCAATACCGGGAAAAATGATTTTCTTTATAAAAATGATTATCTTGATTCTTCCTGGATATCAATGATGTATGATAGATTAGATTTAGCACATGATATATTAACCCGAACAGGAAGCATTTTTGTAAGAATTGACAACAACGGAAATCATTATGTTAGATTTTTATTAGATGAGATTTTTGGAGAATTAAATTATAGAAACGAAGTAATTATAAATAGGACTCAGGCAAAAAAAACCATAGATAAGCCCTTTATACAACAAACAGAAAGCCTTTTCTTTT
>JBHLLE010000403.1:0-4561 GCA_048885945.1 Candidatus Hermodarchaeota archaeon
ATACGCTCACTGATAGGGAATATAAACGACGATTATAGCAAGCTCGATCTGTATTCTTTACCTTTTGGGGATACTGCAGAGCAAGTAGAAATAGTAATGCTGTTAGTTGCTATCATAGCACCTTATCTTGCGATTTTCATAGGTTATGGGTTAGGATCCCTTATTGTAAAGATATACTGTAGATTTACAAAAATATCTAAAAAAATAATATTTGTCGGCTATGCTAAACTAGATCGGTCTGCGAAATATTTGAGAAAGCGATATCTATTACATCTATTCTTTGCATCAGTCTTATGTGTAAATATCTGGATTTATTTAGTGACCAACGTAGAGCTAATGTCATTATTTTTGTCTAGTGAAGGCAAGGAAAGAATGTTTGATACAAGAACAGGTCAAATGTTCAATTTTGTCATGGTAATATGGTACTGGGTGCCTATATTCATAGCATCTTTGGTGTTTGCGATGTGTTCCGTAATTCAAGACTCAGGACTTGTTTCGATCAAAAAGATAAGTGGTCAAACTGAATTCGTGGATACTGAGCGTGTCGGTGATTTATTATTTGGAATGGTTAAAGGTTATGCGGGGATTTCAGTTATTATCAATTTCTATCTGCTTCTGACAACACCATTGGGTAAGGAAGGATCTCTTGTACTTTTTCCCCTTTTAGCAGCGATATTGATGTTCCATCTAATTGTTGCAATCGATTTATTCCGTAGTGTTGGGGTAAAATGGATTCATAAAGTTGTAAAAAAATACTATCCACCTCAACTAATTGAATTAACTTTTAATAAATCAGATATTGATCCGAATGAACTTATAAGTTAATTTTTCTTTTCTTTTTTTTTTTAATTCCGAAATTTAGTTAATTCATATTTACTAAAAAAAAAAAACAAATTCCATGATGGAGTATTTAAATCTATTAGTATACCATTTAAAGGTATGGTTAATTATAATAGATATTAAGTTTTAAATTAATAACTTAAAACTATTAATTAGGATTAGGATATAATATGGTTAATAAAATAAATATTGTAGCCGTTATTGGTATTGGATTTTTGGGTAAGCAAATCGCATTCCAAACCGCATCATTTGATTATATTGTACGTCTTTATGATGTAAATACTGAAATGTTAGAAAAAGAGGCAAAAAAACTTAAAAGAAAAAAGAAAAGACTAGGAGTATCTGGAGATGTGACTTTTCATAATACCATTTCTGAAGCTGTTAACGATGCAGATCTTATTATTGAAGCCGTCCCAGAGAAATTAGAGTTGAAAAAGAAGATTTTCGCAGAAATAGATAAATACGCACCTCCCCACGCAATTATAGCAACAAATAGTTCCTCTATTCCTATATCTAGAATAGAAGATGCGGTTAAAAGAAAGGATAAAGTAATGAATATGCACTTTTATTCTCTACTTTTTCCTATGGTAGATATTATGAGAGGAACCAAAACCAGCGATGAGACTTTTGAAATAGGAAAAAAATATGTTGAAAGTATTGAATATACTCCTTTAATCGTAAAAAAAGAATGCTATGGATTTGTATTTAACAGAATATGGAGAGCATGCAAAAAAGAAGCTTTAGAGATATGGGCGGGAGGATATGCAGATATAGAGACGGTCGATACTGCTTGGAAAATTTTTACGGGAATGAGCGTAGGACCCTTTCAGTTAATGGATAATGTTGGTCTTGACACAGTTTACAATGTAGAAATGTCGTATTATAAAGAAAGTGGAGATCCAAGAGATAAGCCTCCTCAAAAACTCAAGGATATGATAGATAGAGGTGAACTAGGGGCTAGAACCAAGAAAGGGTTTTATACATATTAAAATTCATTTTAAAACTTCTTAATCTTTTACATTAAAATACTTTAATCTTATTGGTTGGTTTAATTACCATTCAGAAAAATACTTTTCTTTTGAATAGTCGCGTTTTAATGGTTTGTTTGTCAACATTGTATAATATCGAATCATTGCTGATTGTTCTGCTCCCGTGACATTTTGAAGAGCATCATATAGGGTATTACCCTTAGCGAAGCAACCATGCGATCTTACTATGACTATGGGATAATTTTTGAGTACTTTAGGTACTTCTCGAGCAGCATCAGTAGGTCCTGCTGGATTATCAACTTCGATTATAGGTATTTTTTTATACATATAGATTCCTTCAGCATCTATACATGTGATTTCATCTTCAATAAGCGATAAAATTACACAGAATGGATTATGAGCATGAATAACTGCCATGGCGTCGGTATTTAGATAAATTTGTCGATGGACATTCGTCTCAGTACTAGAAAGCATTATTCCAGAATCTGGTTTGTGGAGGTCAGTTTCGATAATATCTTCTGGTTTTAAATATCCAAGCATAGCACTTCTTCTTTTTATATACAGTTTATCTGCACTCCTCATCGAAATATTTCCGGAATGCGATGTGTTATACCTATGATCGGTTAGTACTTTACCTACGATTCTAAATTGCTCGAATGTTATGTCATCAATCATAAATTTTCAACTCTATTATAAAATTATTTTTATTTATTTTTTTTATTATAATCTTTTTAACGATAAATTTTCTAAAGTGCTTTGAGTAGGGATACCAAATTCGTCCCACCCTCTAACCTTATAATAATCTTTTAGTAATTCCTCTAATGGAACAATCTTATTTTTCGAAGGTCCTTTCTTGAGTGGATTTTTAAGGAATCTTTCTGGTAGAGTATCGTCATTGCACGTAAATCCCTCACGTATATTGTAAAGCCGTTCTAAATTATAAATACGCTCTCCGATTTTTAGAAGGTCTGTTATAGTATTACTTTTTCCTGTGAGTGCATTTAAAAACCTTACTTGAAAATCAAGACCTATCGCAAAACCGACAAATTTACATACAATTAGAGAATCTTCGATAACACTTTGATTTTGTTTAAGAAATAATTGATCTGCTTTCCCAACTGTGCTAAAACGATCAAATAATTTTGGAACACCTAACACTTCTAATCCTGCTAAAAATCCCGTTAGGTGACACGCCCCTCTATTACTTACGGCATAATTGAGCGCATGACCAAATGCTCCTCTAGGATCGTAAGCAGGAAGCTCTAGACCCTTTACTTGTATAGCATAATCTTTTCCATTATGTTTCTCACTGAATTTTAGAGAGCCTTCTGCTAACTCTGCGCCAATTCCTTCCTTTGAAGCAATTTTACCTATTAAATCACATATAATCTCCTTATTCCCAAAATTTAAAGATTTTTCATTAATTAAACCTCTTTCCTTTAATTCCATAGCGCAAGATATCGTCACCCCCGTTGAAATCGTATCAAGTCCTAAGTTATTACACAAATAATTGGCGTGAGTTATAGTTTTTAGATCGAAAATTCCAATTTGAGGACCTAATGCCCATAATGTTTCATATTCAGGTCCCTTACCAGATTTCTCACCCGTGTTAGTTATTCTACCACACCTAATTATACAATTGAAGCACCCTTCATCTTTTTCAAAATATTTTTCTCTAAGATTTTCTCCACTTATCTTATCAATTAAACTCTCTTCTTGTGTGAAAGCTTCTTGGTTGTTTTTCACTGGAAGCATTCCAAACATGTTCATAATTTTAATCAAGATAGAGGTACCGAAAAGATGATATCCTTGTGATGTAATCGGAACAACTCTAATTTTATCAATGGCAACTCTATTAATTTTTTTTAGATAAACTGGTTTAGATGCGGAAAACTTTTTGGACCCATTCTTTATAAGAATAGCTTTAATCCCTTTCGAACCCAGAACGGCTCCAACGCCCCCTCGACCAAATGCTCTGTGAGCTTGATTCATTATCGCAGAAAATTTAACTAAATTCTCTCCTGCGGGTCCAATTAATATACTTTGGCTATTTTTACCCTCAATCTTCCTTAAATTTTCTAAAGCTTTTTCGGTCTCCAATCCCCATAACTCTTTTGCATCCTTTATTTCCATTCCATTATTTCCATCAATTACTATATATCCCTTTTGGTCTCCAGATAGTTTCCCTTCAATAAATAAACCGTCATACCCACATCGCTTTAAATAAGGTCCCCAAAAGCCTCCTGAATTAGAGCTAAAGATTGTGCCAGTAAGAGGCGATTTTGTAGTTAAGGAGGATCTTCCACTGGTAGGAATGGCAAGCGCAGTAAAAGGTCCGATGGTAAAGATCAAAGGATTTTTTTCTGATAACGGATCTAACTTTTTAGGAACGTGGTCTGTATAAAGTTTTACTCCTAAACCTCTACCCCCAAGATAATCTTCCAAAACTTCTTCAGAGAGCTTAATTTCATCAATTTTTTCTCTTGATAAATTTATTTTTAAGATTTTTCCGTTCATTCCCTGCATTTTAACATTTTGTGTAAATATTTTAAGTTTTAATTAATTTATCCCGCAAAATAAAGTGACTAAAAATAGATGTTTGAAAATTTCGTGAATAAAGAGAGTATGACATTATAGCTAATTTCAAATCTATTTACCAAATTTTCCATCTACAATTGATTGATGTGCTGATTTAGTGAATAAAACATAATTTTTTAAGCTAGAATCCCATA
>JBHLLE010000404.1:0-4546 GCA_048885945.1 Candidatus Hermodarchaeota archaeon
TACAAGTTTTGATATCACTAAAGCAATTGCTGAAGACAAAAAAAATCTGAGAGATATAATTACTAAACGTGTTTTTACAACAGGGGATAATGAACCCATTAGCAACGCAGCAAGAAAAATGAAAACAAACAATATTTCCGCATTACCCGTAATTGATGATAATAAAAAAGTAATAGGAATAATAACATCTGAAGATATTATGTAAAAAATTGAGAGTTGATGAAAAAAAATGACTGTTATAAACATTACATTACCATTTGGTTTAATAAAGAAAGTAGATGATTATTCTAGAATAATAAATATAATTTTGGAACAACATATATCAGTTAATATTTTAAAATTTTCAACAGGTAGAAATGGCATCAATATATTATTAGATATTCCTGAAGATAAAATAACTAGTATCACTGATGCATTAAAAAAGAATGATGTAATTGTAAATAAGAAGGGAAGAATAATTATCGATATTGAAAAATGTATTGATTGTGGAGCATGTATTTCGCTTTGCCCAACTGATGCCCTTCACATGGATGAAAAATATTTATTGGAATATTCTTTAGAGAAATGTATTGGATGTTTATTGTGCATTGATTCTTGTCCACGATTTGCTATAGAAGAGACTTGATTTTTTTTTAACTAATATTTTTTTAATTCAAATAAGATAATCCATTTTTAAGTTATGTTCTCGGTGGTGACTCATAAAAAATAATAAAAAAAAAATAAAAACATTGAATTGAAAAAGAATCTATTCCATAGTAATATAGTATTTAATTATTAGGACGAATTCACATATTTAAAAAGAGAAATATGGAATTACTCATTTATGATTCATTTTTTCCTTAAAATGTGGTATATCATCGTGTGTTTATTGGTGAAATTCAAAAACTATAACAAGTTATCGTTATTAATTAGATTTTTAATCTGGGAGAATTATCTAATAAAATTAAAATGAAAAAAATTATTTTTTGAAAAATTTAATAAATTTTGAAAGAAATTATTCTTTCTGAAAGATTATTTTATAAAGATCTTTTGCAAATTTTGGTTGGTCGTTAACGATTGTTGTTGAATCTAATGTTAGAATACTGAATTTAACTTTAATTTTTACTCCAAATCCAACTATATCAAACCAAGGTTTAGCTCCGAATGTATCACGATATTTTAAACATAATTGTTCAACACGGTCTATTTTCAATCTAAATCCATTATATGGGAATTCCATACTAAACGTATATTTATGAATTATTGAATTACGAGATTTAGAAGTTTTTTCAAATAATTTTTTCATAAAAAGAGAGTCGATATTCTCAATTTGTGAAAAACCCTTTACTTGAGGTGATTGAATTGCTTTTTTAAACTTTTCAAAATTTTTAAATCTCCCAATTTTTTTAGTATAATTAATAATTGTTGAGGAAATCACTTCTGCATTTGAGATTTCAATTAAAACACCTTCAAATGTTTCTAATACAATTTTAGAGAGAGTAATTTGTCGAATAATCCCTTTTTTTCCTTTAATTTTAACAATATCTCCCACATCAACGGGACTAATTACCGTGAGAACGATTCCTGATACAATATTAGAAAATATTCCCTTCGATGCAAATGCCAATCCTGTACTTATCGCACCAGTAAGTATTGCGGTATAAGTTGGATCGATTTCTCCAATAGACGGAAAACCTTCAAGAATGAGAAATATTACAAGCATAAATGAAATTAAATTTAAAATAAATGTGATTTCGTTCTCTCTTTTTGCAGAAATCTTTTTTATGTGGTGGAGTAGAGTCACTATAAGTCTGTTAATGATTAATAAAAAAATTCCAATTATTGTAATATATAGTAGAGCTTCGATATCTGTACTAAATAATGCTATTATAATCCACCTCCATTGCTATTTTCTAATGTACTTTTATTTTTACGATTTGAATCCCATCCTTCAAAAATTTCGTCTGGATATAACTGATACAGAAGATCTCTTAAGAGAAGATCAAGATATTCTAACACTAATTCAGGAGAGTTCGCCATTACTAATAATACTATTCTTAAACGATCAAATGTAGTAGTATCTACCAAATAATCAGGTCTTATACCTAAAAGAGGCTCATATTTATCAAAAATAGGAGATACTAAAGAATCAAGTTGTTCTGGATCTATTGTTGAAAGAATCTCAACAACTTTAGTGTAATTAGTGATTTTTTTACCTCGTCTTAGTATTTTTTGAAATTCTTTTAAATGCTTTTTAATGTCTTTTTTATTTTTTGATAGTAACAATTGATTTAGCTGTGTGTGAGTAAATTTGGTTACAGATGCATTATAAACATTTTGATTAGGTATGTAAGTTAAAACACCATCTAGCTCCTTTATAACCGTATAATTCAAATTTATTTCTTTGACAATACCTTGAGTATTATTTGTCTCAATTAAATCTCCAATCTCAATATCTTCTTTGGAAACCAATATTATTCCAGAAGCAATATTACTAATAATATCTGAAAATGTTAGTGAAATAGCAACCAATAAGAATGATATAATTGCTATTGTGAGTGTTGGAGATATTAGAAATAGCAAAGAGAAAATAAAAACCAACCAAATTATATTCACTACAAGTGCAAAGCTAAATCTAACTATCCTTGATTTTATAATTGCGTTTAATAATCCTATTGAAACAGTGCGTACTATATATACAAAAATGTTAATAAGAATCAAATCTATTAAAATTTGTTCTAAACCAGAATAGAAGTAGACCCAATATCCAATTATTAAGATGATTGAGAAAATCAAAAATTCTATGATTAGTTTGAATAATTTTCGCATGATTTTTCCTAATTCAAATATTTTTTTAAAACTTGCGATTATAATATCAAAATGAGAGAATAGTCGATCTTGAAAATAAATATAAAAACCAACAAGAAAGTATTTGAATGATTAAAGAAATAATTATTAAAGAGGAACACGAAATTACGAGTAATATAAACGAATTAGCTGATTTAAAAAAGTTATTATTATTAAAATTATTAAATTCTTATTCTTGTGTTATGGTATTGTAAATTTCCATAATGCGTTTATCCTTTCTACGTAGTGTTATGCATTTTTCCTCTTCGCACCCTCTTAGAATGGCAATTAACTCATTAAGGTGAATAGTGGGTAGATCTAACTTTTCACCGTACCACTTATGCATCTTTTCTCTATATTCCGGTTTACTTAATGTATAAAGACAAGTTGGACACGGCATTAACATAAAATCAGCGCCGACATTTTCAGCACTTTTTAATTTTTTAAATGTTACCTTTAAAGCGTCTTTTGGATGAATTACTAATTGACTTGCACCCCAACCACAACATGCTTCTCTTTCTTGATAATCTAAAGACTTGCCTCCAAAAAGCTCCACAAACTCTTCTAATTTAGTTTTGTCTCTAAAATAGCTATCTTTTAAATTTCCTTCATCAGTTCTTTTATCTCGCTCAAGATTTAAATAATGACAACCATAATGGATGGCCACTTTAAGCCCTTTTAAGTCATATTTTAAAGATTTTATTACATCATTTTTGATTAAATATAAAAAATCTAAATCGTGAACCAACCTTAAATTAGGATTTTTTAGAACATCATATTTTCCAGAGTAATTTTCGCCATACTTCTTTTTTTTTAATTCATCTAAAATCTCTTGCGTTTTTCTCAACACATCAGGATTGTTCAAGAAATCTCTACCTCTTAATGTAGAGTTATAACATCCATTACAGCTAAATAAAACCATATCTGCTTGATGATTTAATTCGTTCAGGTTTCTTTCGTTAATCGCTGCAAATTGTGCTCTTGTTATCAAATTTCTTTGAAAAAAAGTCCCACTACAACAGGATTGGTTTTTACAAGTGGCTACATCTAACTCTAATTCTTCTAATAAATCTAGAATCCCCCATCTTACGCCAGGAAAATATTTTTCCAAGCATGCTTTAAATAAGCATAATTTTTTATCTTTAAAGAACTCTAATGGATTACTGGGATAATTTTTTTCTATTTCTTCTAAATTTAAAGCTAAATTATCAAATTCCATTTTTACTTAAAATTGTTTGTTTTTTAATTTTTGATTTTCTTTTTGCCTTTACTTCCTTTTTTACTCGCTTTAAAAACGTATTTTATCCGGGCAAAATCACATATTTCATTTAATTCTTTCATTCTTTCTGGATTTAATCCTCCATCTAATGGATCTTCCAAGACCGT
Organism: Candidatus Hermodarchaeota archaeon; assembly: GCA_048885945.1. Classification (GTDB taxonomy): domain Archaea; phylum Asgardarchaeota; class Lokiarchaeia; order Sigyniarchaeales; family SOKP01; genus LW40-45. The sequence goes on from JBHLLE010000404.1 coordinate 4,213, forward strand.
TCCATTTGTTAAAAATCGCTCTGACATTTCCACATATTTAGTTAAATCATTATAACGAGGACCAAAACCCTTGTTAAATGATTCATTTCTCAAATTAATTATTAGCAATGGAATATTTATTCCTTCTCTTGGACATACTCTTTTGCATTTTTCACATAAAAAGCAATACCAGATATCAGAATTTGATAGTACACTACGATCTCCTTTAAGAATTTTTTGAATTATATTTCTTATATTAAATTTAGATATTTTAGAAGCAGGACATTCTCCCACACATTTTCCACAGGATATACAATGTTGAATATTTCTATTCTCTTCCACATCATCTATTAAA
>JBHLLE010000405.1:0-4529 GCA_048885945.1 Candidatus Hermodarchaeota archaeon
GAATAATGGAAAAGTATTATGACCAACGAAGTATTAGTATACTTAATAATTCCATTAATATCTTTATTATGATAACGATTATTTTCTATAAAATAAAAGATAAAATTAAAAGTATAAAAAAATACAGATTAAAATATAATTTACTAATATTTTTTTGTTAAACATGGAAATCGATTCAACTTTAGAATATGTTAAATATAAAGGAAGAAATTTTGAAGTCAAAAATGGAGAATTAAACTTTTGTTTAAAGGGTATTGAAGAAATTAGAGATATTGAAGGTCTTGAAAAACTAAATACACTTCGTAAGTTGGATCTTTCTCAAAATGAAATATTTGATATCAAAAATCTTGATTCTCTTAAAAATTTAGAAAGTTTAGATCTTTCGCATAATTATCTTGTAAAAATAGAGGGGCTTAATGGTTTGAAAAATCTTAAAGAATTAGATTTGCATTCCAATAAAATCCTTGAAATAGAAGGTTTTGAAAATCTTATTAATTTAGAATATTTAAATCTATGTTATAACGAAATAATTGAAATTAAGGGATTAGATAACCTAAAAAATCTTACGATTCTAATTTTATCGGGAAATCAATTATTTGAAATAAAAGGATTGGAAAATTTACAAAATTTAGTGGAATTACACCTACACGATTGTCCCCTCTTCGAAGTTCCTAGCGTTTCTGAACTTAAATGTTTGCAAGTTCTTGGTTTAAATAGAACGAAAATTTCAAATGAAGAATCACTTAAAAACATAAAAAACTGTAAGGTAATGATTAAAGACACGCCCATTACTAAGAAAATAATTGAAGATTATGGTGGAATCCTAAATGATGATGGAACCCTTCTTAACTTAAATAAAATTATAGAACATCTAAATAAAATGTGAATAAAATTATTATTTTTACTATATATATTTTTAGCTTAATTTATTTGATTTTTATTTCAATTAAATGATTAGTCCTTTTTTTCTAATGAAAAAAAAGTTGTTTTGGTGGCTAGTACACTTATTAAGATAAAAACAAAGGTATATAAATCTAAAAAATATAGATAGTTAGGAAATTACTTCCATAAAGTTTTTGACTAAAACTGAAAGGGACATTTTAAACTATTCTATGAAAGATAATAATTTAAATGTGAAAAAGGAGATTAAACCCCGCTATATTATGAAATTGTGTATATTAGGTTCTGGGGGGGTTGGAAAAACTTGTATGTGTCGTAGATTATGTTATGATACATTTGATGCGAAAACAAAACTAACTATTGGTATAGATTTTTACACTTACGATTTACCAATCTTAATAAATGGGGATAATAATGAAGAATCTTTTATTCGTCTTTCAATTTGGGACTTTGGAGGTCAAGAGCAATTTAGAACGTTCTTTCCTTACTATCTTGGCGGTGCGAATGGGATCTTATTAGTCTTTAGCTTACTTAATATATCTACATTAATTGCCCTAGATTATTGGTACGAAACTCTCGTTAAGAATAATCATAAAGATACTCCAAAAATATTTATTGGCACTAAAAAAGATTTGTTAAATCTATCTGAAGAAAAACTAAGAGTTGACGATTTAGTTATTAATCGATTCTTAAAAAAGCATGAAGAGAGAGATTTCATTAAAACTTCGGCTAAATCTAACTTTAATATTGAATATAGTTTTAAAGAGATTGCAAAAAAGGTACTAAATCATCACAAATTTCGGTTTGAAAAGCTAGTTTGAGATTATTTTATTATATCTTCTGAATTGAATACGAAAATTTCTTGTTAATTAAAAAAATGAGTTTAATAAATAAACAATAAAAATTTATTTTTTAAGTAAATCTTCAAATTCCCTATCTGATAAAAATCCTTTATGTTGCATTATATCAGTTATAGCGTTAATTAAATTTTGACTTGATTGCGTTTCTGAAATTTTTAACTCAAGTACTTTTATTTTATCGTTCAACTCGTTAATTTGGCTTAGATTAACTTCAATTTTTTGTTTTAAATCGCCAATTTCACCATCTTTTTTTTCGATTTCATTTTTAAGGCTTTCAATTTCTGCATTTTTGAGATTTAAATCTTGTTTAAATCGTTCTATTTCTCTATTCATTGGTTGATTTGCTATTTTCGATTCATTCAACTCTTTCTCCAACGCTATTACTTTACTCTCTTTTTCTTCGTAATTTTTCGAAAAAGATTCGAGTTCAGCTTCCTTTTGTGAAATTTTCTTTTCAGATTCAGTTATTTTGTCATTTAATTTAGAAATTTCGTCTTTAGAGTTCTTTTGCGTTTCAGTTAATTTTTCAATCATTTCAAGCAGATTTTTTTCCTGTTCTTTGATTTTTTCGTCTTTTTCTTCGAGTTTTTTTTTAGAAAATTCTAGATCTTTTGAAACTTTTGCCAAGTTTGTTTCTAAATCGTTGCTTTTAGATAGTAAATCTAAAATAATAGTTCCTTCAATTTTTTGCTTTTGTTCAGGTTTTTCTTTTATTTTTGCAAAGAGTTCTTCCATTTCTACTCACCTAGAAGTTTGGATTCATATAATATTAAAAATTACATAGAATTATAGAAATAATACTAACTATTTTTATAAATTTTTCCTATAAAAACTCTATAATTTGGGAAAAAAGTCAAATTTTAAGAGAGTTCTTTAAAATTTAACGAAATCATTTAATACTTTTGTAAGAAAGTACTTAATTTATTTATCTTGAACTTCCCTATTTTTTATATGTTAGAGAGACTTTCAAACTCTTTATCAGTAATAAATCCTTTTAATTCCATCAATCGTTTGATTTTTTTAATGACATCTGGAGATTCTTCATCATCAGACATTTGTGAATATACACCATTTAAATTACCTTGAAGTTCATTTATTTGATTTATTTTTGACTCGAGATCTGCTTCTAATTTTTCAATTATTTTATCTTTTGTTTTAATTGTGATGTCTAAATCTTGTTTACTAATTTCAATCTGTTTGTTTTTTCTTTCTAATTCTGTGATGTAATCTTGTACTTTACTTTCACTAATAGTGCTCGTTTGTTGTAATTCTTCTTTTAATATTCCAAATTGTCTATTGGTTCTCTCTAGTTCATTTCTGATTGTTCTTATTTCAGTTTCTTTATTAGAGATAATTTGACTTAAATTATTCTTTATACTTTCCACTTCTTTATTTGTTTTTTCCAGATTATATTTCACTCTCATCAATTCATTATCTTTATTTGATATTCGTTGCTCCAATTCACTAACTCGTTCAATTGAAACGCCAATTGTATCTTTTTTCTCATAGACTTTAGATTGTGCTTTAGTTAATTTAGACTTTAAGTCTGAGATAACACTGTTCAAATTTTTCTCCGTAACGAGGAATTTTTCCGTAAGTTGATTGAAGCTCGTTTCTGTAATTGATAATTTTTCTTTCATTTGTTCTACTTCTTTATTACTCGCTGCTAAATCATGTTCAAGATCGTAAATTTTGGTTCTTAAATCTAAAAGATATTTTCCCTCAATTTTCTGTTTTTTATTGGGATTAATTTGAGCCATTTCCCAGTCAATTCTCATTTTTTTTAGCCACCCAATATTATCATAATATTATTTTAAAAGTTACCAACCCTTGCTATTAGGGTATCATACTAATTTTATAAATATTTTCTAGAATTCCAAGTTTTTATTTAAAATTTTTTCTTCTATTGGAGTAGAACTTTTTAATCTTTTAAAAAGATTAAAAAGATTAAAACAGCTATAAATTAATAATTACTTCCTTTTTCTTGATCTTATCTATTAAATTCTCCCACTCCTTATCAGAAAGGAAACCTTTAAGCTTTAAAACTTTTTCAATTTTTTTAATCAATTTAGAGTTTAATTCAATCCTATCAGAAAGGTTATCTTGAAGTTCCGTCAATCTTGGCGTGAGATCGTTAATCTCTCTAGTTTTAGCTTCAAATTCATTTTCAAGTTTTTCTATTACTATCATATTGTCTTCATTAGTTTTTGATAATTTTTCAATTTCAAGGTCTTTATTTAATATTTTCTGAGTAAATTCCTTCTTGTCTAATTCAAACTTTTTATTTAATTCGTCTATTTCTAAACGAAAATTTTCAATTATTTTTTCTTTATCTAAGATATCGTCTTCTAATTTTTTATATACCTCAAGTTCTTTCTTTTTTTGCTCTATCGCATCCTTTAATATCTCAATCTCTTTATCTCTGTTTGAAATTGTTTTTTCTAGAAAAGAAATCTTTTCTTTTGATGCGTTTAAAGTAATTTCAGATTCTTTAATTCTATCTTTTGCATTACTTAATTCTAATTGTACGTCAGTTAGCTCGTCTGATGTCGATACATTCATTTTTTCAATATCTTTTCTTTTTTGAGCTAGATTTCTTTCTAAATCGTTAATTTTTGCTCGAAGATCTAACAAATCTCTTCCTAATACTTTTTCTTTACTGTTGGGTTTATCGGAAACTTTAGTCCAGTCTATCGGAGTCATAAATTATTTACCTGTGTTTATATATTATTTTTAAAAAAACATATAAGAATAATTCATATTGTTACT
>JBHLLE010000406.1:0-4524 GCA_048885945.1 Candidatus Hermodarchaeota archaeon
ATGGATTTATGCTCATGATTCAAAAACCGGCATTATATTTATAATTGCTGATTCTTTAGAGATGAGCACAAGTGTTATGAAAGGAAGATTAAAATATATTAAAGATGCATTTTATCAAAGTTTTATTGTGGATAATAATAATTTGTCAAATTGGGATGGAGATGCAGAGAAATTTCGCAATTTTAATGAAGTTATAAAAGATTATTATCAGCAGTGGATAAAAGCAGAAAAATCATCTAATCTCGCAGATTTTTTTGAAATTATTGGAATTTTACAAGAAATTTTGCTTTTTTCAAAGAAAATCATTGAAAAATATGGGAATGAAGAGCAACAAAAAAGTATTTACTCTAAAATTGAAGAATTTTTAGCTTATATTAAAAAACAAACCGATGAGAATAATATTCAAGAAATAAATAAATTATTATTTTCAAGAGATACTGATTTCAGCGTTATTAATATAAACCCAGATAATTGTGATACAGATTTTGTTAAAGATACGATTAAGAACATCATTGAAAATATTTTTAAAAACATTAAAAATGAATTTGGGTTCAATAAATCGTTAGATTTATTTAATGAAGAAGGTGTATTTAAATACATCATTACAAATTACATCTTAATAAAAAATAGTAATTTGGATAATTTTATTTTGAAATTATTTTTGGAATAAGGTTTTCAAATTTCTTTAATTCTTTATATTAAGGTTTAATGTTGATTTTTATCTAATATTCTACTTGAAATCGATAAGGCACAATATTTTCCACACATTGAACATTCACTTTGATTAATTGGGTGTTTTTTGATTGGTTCATCTGGATCTATACAATATTCAAATTGTTTCTTCCAATTTTTTAAAAATCGGTTTTTAGACAATTCTAAATCATTATCAAAAAGATGATTAAGTCCGAATTTCATAGAATCTCCAATATGTGCTGCAATCCTACAAGCAACTAATCCTTTTTTAATATCCTCTATAGATGGTAAACACAAATGTTCTGCAGGGGTTATCATACAAAGATAGTCTGCTCCAAATCCCGAAGCAAAAGCACCTCCTATAGCTGCTGCAATATGATCATAACCAACAGCAATATCAGTTGGAAGAGGTCCAGAAACGAATAAGGGTCTATTATTAGAAATAGTTTTATGGAGTTTAATCCAATCAATTAAATCTTTTGCATTGATATGACCTCCTAAACTTTCCAATATTACTTGAATACCTTTTTTATTAGCTTGTTTTGCAAGTTTTGAGTTTAAGATTATCTCTGATAATTGAAATTCATCAATTTGATCATGTATACATCCACTTCTCATTGCATTTCCTAAGTTTAAAACAATATCTTTTTCTTTCATTAATTCAAGTATATAATCAAAATTCTTTAAAAAAGGATTCTCTTTATTATTTGCATTTATGACTGAAGCAGTTAGGCTTCCACCCTTAGAGACCATTCCCATTATTCGCTTTCCTTTCATTTTATCTAAGCATTCAAGCGTAAATCCCGCATGAATTACAATTGAACTAACTCCATCATCTATTTGCTTTTCTATAATATTGAATATTAAATCTTCTGAAACATTATCAAAGGAATTTGCCTCAACAATGATTTGATAGATTGGAACGGTAGTAAGTGGTATATTTATCTTGTTTACAATTGATTTTCTAATTTTATCGATGTCTCCTCCCATGGAAAGATCCGATAATGTATCTGCTCCATATTGTTTAGCAACCTTACTTTTTTCAATTTCTTCATCCATATTTATAGATGATGCTGAGGTTCCAATATTTACATTAATTTTAGTCCTAAAAATAGAACCTATAGCTATTGGACTTGAATTCTTTCCTTTCAAGATGACTCCATGACCATTGGAGATACTTTTTAGTATTTTATTTACGTTAATTTTCTCAGTATCAGAAATTTGTTTCATATCATCATTTATTGAACCATTTAACGCGTCTTCTAAAGTTGTCATTTGAGATCCCTAAAAATTTATATCAATTTTTAAAAATCAATTGTTTAATTATAATTTTTTAGAACATTATTGAAAAAATTTATTAGAGATTAAAATTTTAACTAAATTCGAGTTGTTAAATCATGAATTATTGTCTGATAGTGTGAATTTAGAAGAAGCGAAAGCACTTCAAGAAAAATATTCATTGAAAATAAAAAATCAAGAAAAAAATTCAGAATCTTTATCATATAAGAATATTCGTCGGATTGCTGGAGTAGATATTTCGTACTTTAATAAAGAGAATCAAGATTGGGGTGTTTCTTGTGCAGTACTATGGGACATTCACGAAAATACGAAAAGAATTCATACATTCCATGTAGATAAAATTAAATTTCCTTATAAAGCCGGATTTCTTGGTTTTAGAGAATGTCGATTGTTCGCTCATGCTATCGCTAAATTAAAGCAAAAACCAGACCTAATCTTATGTGATGGTCATGGGATTATTCATCCTAAGCGATTTGGAGAAGCGGCTCAATTAGGAGTTGCCTTAGATATTCCAACTATAGGAGTAGCAAAAAAACCATTTATTGGAGATTCTGATTGGAAAAATATGATTAGAAAAAAAGGTGAAAAAGCGCCAATCTGGACTGCAGAGCAAGACATATCAGAAGAATCGTCTCAAGAATTATTAGGTTACGCTATCTGTCTAAATAATAATATGAAACCTGTTTTTGTAAGTATCGGGTATAAAATAAATATAGATTTAGCTATTAAAGTAGTATTAAACAGCTCTCAAAACCATCGTCAACCAGAACCACTTTTTTTAGCCCATAAACTATCTAAGGAGAAATTAGATTCGTTATTTTAATAGATCCCTTTCCTATTTCTATTAATGTTGAAGGATATTTCATTTAATTATAAGATATTAATAGTTATTTGGATATTACCGAATAGTTTATAAAAGGTTTTGTAATAAAATATCCTTAATAGAAAATTAAAAAAGTAAACTTAAAACATTAATGAATAAAGAAATATTAGGATTTCAATAAATACTGGTCTACATATTTCTTATAATAGATTTTTCTTTAAATTCTAATATGAATAACAGTTTAGACAAATTTTTTAAAATAACACCAGAATATGCTGAAAAAGCATCTAAAGTAGCAGGTAGTGCCTTTCAAGACGATCCTGTTTCAATATTTGTATATCCTGATGAGAAAGAAAGAAGGCAAAAATTACAATATGGATTTGAAGTACTATATAATTATGGAATAAGAAAGGGAGTAACTTATGCTATATCTAATGATTTAGAAGGAATTATTATATGGCTACCCCCCGATAAGATTTATGTTTCTTTTTGGACTATGATGAGATATGGTGGTTTTCGTGCAATGTGTAAGGCAGGTTTAAAAATAAAAGCAATGAAAAGAAGTATGGCTGTATTTAAGTATATAGAATCTAAACATAAGCTTCTTGCACCCTTTAATCATTGGTATCTTCAAAATATTGCCGTTACACCAGAAGAACAAAGAAAAGGATATGGAGAGCTACTCTTAACGGCTATGTTTAAACAAATTGATAGTGAAGGATTACCTATATATTTAGAAACCAATAATGAAAGAAATTTGTCTTTTTACCAAAAACATGGATTTGAAATACTTGAACATGAAATAATCCCTGGCATCGATGTACCTCTTTGGTGTATGTTAAGAAAACAAAAGCAAGCACGATAAATGAGTGTAATTATCAATGAATTAGAAAAACGAGGAATAAAAAATGATATCTACTTTTTCTTTCTTTCACCAAGTATCTCAAAGGTTCTCTATATCATTTACTTTCTTTTTTTTCCTTCCTTTATTGTTCCAGTGATAGGTGATGAATTCTATCAAAAAAGATAAATAAATTTTAAGTTTATTCATTCATAGCAGAATTCATCATTTTCAAAAATGGAAGAAATTTCAAAAAAGTTAAAAACTCGTTTTGAGGACGAGACAGGAAAAAACGCAATCTGGAATGAAAAACCCACGAAACAATTTATTCAATGGAAAAATGAGCGATACAGTTCTTTTCGTATACTGGGTCATGAATTCAATTTGAAAAAAAAGATAATATGGGCAGTCCAGGAAGTTTATAGTATCCTAATGATTTGTATGATGCTTTTTGCCGTTTTTTTAGGATGGTTAATATTATTAATTGAGGGTATTATGCTTATAAATTTAGGAATAATAATGATTTTTTATTTATTTTTCATTATAATGGCAATTATCTCAATTATTTCAAAAATTTTTTTAATAATCTCATTTATCATTGAAGCATATGATGGTTCACATGTATATGGTGACATTGGAATTGGTGTTTGTTTGTATATTGATGTAATCCCATTTTATATTTTGCAAATTCTTTTTTTTATTATCATCGGATATCATTGAAAACATTAACATCATGGGATTTTTTTTACTGACTATTTAATATAAACTGAAAATAATATTTATATCATGAGGCTAGATAGTAAAATAAAAAGTGAATTTTTTAAAAAATTACTAAAAACAACTTAATTATCTTAACTTAATTTTGTTT
>JBHLLE010000407.1:0-4520 GCA_048885945.1 Candidatus Hermodarchaeota archaeon
TATTCATATCAAAATCGTAATGAAAAGCTTTATGAACCAGACCATCCTTTTCCGCTTCCAGCAAGATTTTTTTCGCTTCCTCTTTGGATACTGGTTTGCCGAAACCGTGTTCAATAAAATAGCGACCTAATTCCCCTAGATGAAAGCATCTAAATTGGTCTGTTGTCGCTTTACAAGGATCCCCCAAAAGCTCTCTTTCGAACTTACAAGGACATTGGGATAACGAAATTATATTGTTTTTATCAATAATTTTCGAAGCTTCATAAAAAGGCATTGTCTCTTCTTGTGGAATAACTAGCTCCTCATCAATCGGTAATATCCTCGAAAACGCGGGCATTTCTTTTTTAAATATTGGTAATAATGTTTCGTAGTTCTTTTGGGTCAATTCACGCGCTTCTTCAAATATTTTATCATAAATTTTTGCAAGCTTCTTCCTTTTTTCTTCAGTACCTTTTTTAACTAAAGAATATTCAAATGTATCCGGTATTGGAGACAATAAACGGTATTCTATAATACCAGTGTCATCATTTGGCATGTCTAAAATGATTCCCTCGTCCATTATGGAATTTAACATGACCATTAAATCTTCATCTTCCATACCCGTTTTTTCTTTTAACTTAGCAAACGTTAATCTGGGATTTCTGAAATTCAAGAGAAATTTTGCTTGTTCTTCGTTTAATAGAGTCTTAAATAGCTTAACCATGGTATCATTGGCTTGAAATAGAGGATTACCGCTAGCTTTGACTATTATTTTAGCCACTTTTTGCCACATTTTTTCCGACATTGTAAAACAATATCCATTCTAATTATTTTATTTGTAAATATTTTAAACCTTTAATACTATATTTTTCATAATTATAAGGAGTGATTATTTAACGATTAAATTCAGTTTTATTTCCACAGTTGGGACAGAAATTAGCATCCACATCCACTTTCTTATCACAAAATTTGCATGATTTACTCTTTTTTATCTCTTCTTTTACTAAATATGATGGTAAGGCATCTTTAGTTGATTCGTTATAGAGGTCCTTTTCAAACTTCTCTTGTTTTTTAAAAAGATAAGTGGTTTTTACATGAGGAACAATTCTTAATAAAAATTCTAAAATTTCTATGTAATCCTTTTTCGATAAGCGTTCTAACCAAACATTTGGTGCATCATCACCATAATATTTTTCATTCAAATCAAAATAGAGTCCAAGTCCATAATCATGATTTTTAGGTTTAATATGCTTACAAATTTCTGTTAATTCATTCAAATTATAGAATAAAAATTCTTTACGATATCCGCAAATATGGGAGACATTACATTCCCCATACCATAATTCTTGATAATTATATCTATTAAGTTCATGTCTAATAATGTGTTTATTTGTAAGAGTAAGTATAATAGGGTAATCTTCTAAAACCTTATTAGAGCGATACAATTTCATTATTTCATAATAGTTCTGAATTCTTTTGTTTTTCTTCCGTTTTCTTCCTTTTTTGTCGTAATAAAAGGGTAATAAATTTCTGCGACTTAATTCTTTTATTCAGAATATTTTCTCATCATTATCCAAAATATCTCTTAAAAGTTCCATATTTCCACCTTCTTAATATTAATAAGAAAAAAGTATTATAAATAAGGAATGGATCTTAAATTTAAGTTAAATTGCATTATTCGATATTGTCTTTATTGTCTATTTACTCTATATGAATTTCAATTATAAAGAAAAATATTAAAATGCAAAAATAAATAATAATATGAGATAGTTTCTAATTATAATAAAATAAATTTAGTGTAAAATCAGCAAAAAATTGTACTGAAACTTATTTGTCATAAATTTTTAAAAAAAAATAAATAAATTTCATAAAAAGGGCATAAATAATGGCTGTGGTTTTAAGGGAAATATATTTACCTGCGTTATTCGTAACAGTGATTATAGGATATCAAATATCTATTTACTTTTTGTACCAATATAATAAGTATAAGAGCCAAAATATACAATTAAATACAATATTACTAGCGTTTGGAATATTATTTGGATTAACTTTAACGGGATTTCTCATAAGGACAATTAATATCTATTGGATTAGAACGTATAACATGCTATTATTTGATATTTTAACAAGACTTACATTTATTATTTTATACTTAGCATTAATGATATATCTCATTATTATATCAAGAGAATCGTTTCAAGAAATCGTGAATATAAAATTAACCAAAATTACCTATGTTTGTTTAATTATTCCAATCTTAAGTGTTATTTTTTTAACGATTGAATCATTATTATTTAGTATAATTGCTGGTTTAACTCTTTTATATTGCTACTCTTACATTTTCTTTTTTCAATTGAGGCTTATTAAATTATCCACAGGCAAAATAAAAAAAAGACTTTATTTTATACAATTTGGAATGTTTTTTTGTGCAGCCCAACATTTTATCGGAGGGTACACACCCAGTTATGTTCTACTTAGCAATTATAGCGACATTCTTCAATTAATATCAATACCGATTTTTATTGTTGGACTCTTGATGATCTTGACGGGAATTTTAAATTTTCCAGCATTCCTCGAATTTGGTTGGAAAGATCATTTATTTAACTTTGTTATTATTAGTAAAAATGAGAATCGAATTATTTATAACTTCGATTTTAATAAAGAATTAAAGAAGAATGAGAAGATGCATTTAAGTATTATTAAATCAGAAAGAAGTGATTTATTTTTTTCAACAGAAATATTTGCAATTAGTGATTTAACATCTATATTCGTTAAATCAAATAGTAATGAAATTCAAAGCGTAAAGCAGGGTAATTTTATTTTGCTTTTCATAAAAGGGGATGATACTTTAAATTATTTGATGTACTGTCTTTTAGTAGATAAAGATTTGATAAGTTTCGATTATTTTTTAAGACAAGTTAAAAATAAATTTGAAAGTATTTACAGCAAAATTTTGAAAGATGAAGCGATATTAAATCAAATAACGAGAGAGATTTTGTCAAATTTTGATAAAAATATGTTAGAATTAATTGAATAAATTTTTGGAGTATTAATTGTTATGATGTTAAATTCTTTTTATATTGAAGGTCCTATGAGGGAATTACTCATAATAATGGAAGGAATATTAATATTTTTATATATAGAACAAGTGGCAATTCTATGGATGCGCAGAAAAAGTGGAAATCTGAATGAATTAAGAGGTTTACAAGAAAATGCGTATATGTGGTTATTTTTTGGCTATGGTTGTATGTGGATTTTTATTGTTATAGCTGATTTTCATATAGATGATCCATTTTTGAGAATTATAATACTAAATATTGGTTTTTTTATTGAGATATTGTGCAATTTTGTTTTTATATATTCAATGGAGAAAAATATCATTTTAAAAAAAAAATTCTTATTTTCCAAAATCTATATTATTTTATTTATAGTATTTTTAATATGTGTTTTTGTAGCAATAGATTTCGCAGCTTACATATCCTCGTTGTTTTGGATAATGTTTTTTTTCTTTTTTACTTTTTATTTCATAGATTTAGCGTCTAGATTTCATTTAAAACAAGATTTAGGGAATTTAAAAAAAAGCGTATTTTTCTTTTATATTGGATTTTTGTTTACATTTTTAGGCTACGCATTAACAACAAGATTTTTAATAAATGTATACGGATTAACAACTCGATTTTTTGGAGATCTTTTCCAGATTATAGGTTTTTTAATGCTTTCGAGATTTTTTTTAACTGTACCATCTATCACTGAATATTATTGGAGAGAAGAATTACGTAGTATTTATATTGTTCATAAATCTGGTTTATTAATCTTTGAAAAACATTTTAATAAAGAACATGAATTAATTAATGAATCTGTCATAACAGGTACCTTAACAATGATTAAAATGATTTTAGATGAACATTTAGAAACACACGAGAAATCAATTTTAGAAAAAGATAATAAAACTATTATTATACAACCTAAGGAATTTATTTATGGAATAGCTATTAGCAATAGAAATCTAACACCAATCCACATACTATTAAATAAATTCCTTGAAAGAATTGAAATGATTTATTATTACATCTTAGAAAATTGGAGTGGAGATTTACAGGTTCTTAGCCCTATTGAAGATATTGCTAATGAAATTTTTAATAATTTATAATAATTAGATTAACTGTTTATATTCTAAAATATTTTTGGTTAATATTTCGAATACTAACTCAACATTTTCTCCAGTTTTAGAAGAACATTCTAAATAATTAACAATATTAAATTTATTCATAAGATCTTTTATTTTGTTTTCGGAAATTGATTTTTCTGCGTTAAAATCTGATTTTCCTCCTACCATGATGATGGGTGCTTCTATTCCTTCTTCTACTGTATGTGTTTTAAATATCTCTAATAATTCAATTCCATTTTCTAATGTATAGGGTTTTGTGATATCAAACATAAAGATTCCTCCAGAACTTCCACGAGAGAATATAGGTAATAAAAATCTGAATCGATCATCTCCATTAATATCCCAAATTTGTAATACAATCTTAGTAGTTCCA
>JBHLLE010000408.1:0-4519 GCA_048885945.1 Candidatus Hermodarchaeota archaeon
AGATAAAACTATAAAAAATTATCAGAGCAGATCAGTATTATCATCAATCTTATGATTTCATTTAGCCAACTCTTCATCGAGATCATTTAAAGGGTATCCAGGCCTTAAAAGTCTCATTTTTACAGTTTTATCTCATTAATAAAAAGAATAATAAAAGATTTAATTTTTACGATAAAGAGATATAGATTACTTTATTTTAGATATTTAGGTATAGTTTGATTTTTTAATAAATCGTCAAATGTATCAGCTTTCCTAATTAAATACGATTTTCCATCGTTAATTAAAATCTCAGCAGGCCTTGGACGAGAATTATAGACGCTACTCATAATATGACCGTAGGCTCCCGCATCTAAAATTGCCAGGTATTCTTCTTCGTTTAATTTGGGTAATTCCCTCTCTCTTCCTAAAATATCTCCCGACTCGCAAATTGGACCTGCAATATCATACTTTAACATATTATTTCCCATGTTCTTACTACATGAAATAATGTGGTGATAAGATCCGTACATAGTAGGTCGAATTAGTGTGTTAAAGCCAGCGTCTACTCCAGCAAATAGTTTATAGCCATTATTTTTAATTGTGTTTATTTGAGTTAAGATAATACTCGATTCAGCTGATAAATATCGTCCTGGTTCAACTTTGAGGTTAACATCGTTCATTCCTGCTTTTTCAACGACTTCTTTAAATTTTCCAACTACAATTTCTTTATAGCTTTCTAAATTAAAAGGTTCTTCTTCAGGACGGTAAGGAATACCTAAACCTCCACCAAAGTCAACAAATTCAAATTGAATACCCAATGTATCCGCTAAATTCATAATAATTGAAAGGTATTTTTCGGTGCCCTTCTCAAAATCGTGAGGGTTGAGTATTCCTGAGCCAATATGGATATGGGTACCAAATTTTTTGAAACCGTAGTCTTTTGCCTTTGAATAGGCTTCAATCACTTGGTTGTCTAAAATACCAAATTTAATTTCTTTTCCAGCGGTTATTGTATGAGCATGATGACCTGCTCCAAATTCCGGGTTGATTCTAAAAGAAATTGCGTTTTTTTCTTTACCTAACATCTCATATGTTTTAGCTAAGCGCTTGAGTTGGCTAATGCTATCTAAATTTACCAAAACATCGTTTTCAACAGCGTATTTGAAGTCATCGTTAGTAAACATGTTTCCCGTATATATTATGTCTTCTGGAGAGATTCCCGCTTGGAAGCATGTAAATACCTCCCCTTTCGAAGAACAATCAAAACTAGCGCCTTCTGAATTTAATATTTTTAAAACTGATAAGTTTGAATTTGATTTCATAGCAAAGTGTATCGAGTTATTTTTATAAACAGAATCAAGGATTTTTTTTAATCCACGATATCGCTTCCTTATCATTTGTTCGTTAATTACATAAATAGGAGTACCATATTTTTGGGCTAACTCAATCGTGTTCGTATTTGCGATATGCAAACTTCCGTCTCTATACTCTAAATCTTTATTTCTTAACCAATCATTATATTCCACTTTTATTTCACCTAATTTTAAATTAAATGGTTATTTTTTCAATTTCTCCTTTAAAAGCAAGTTCGACTGGACCTTCCATAAATACAGTCTCTCCATCAAAAATAATACTTAGATCTCCTCCATCATTATGTGCTGCAATTGGGGTATTTTTCTTAAATATTCCTTGAATTGTTCCTGCAACCACCGCAGCACATGTACCCGTTCCACAAGAATTTGTAATCCCAACTCCTCTTTCAAAAACTCTTAACTGCGCTTCCGTATCGGACACTATTTTTACAAATTCAACGTTGATTTTTTTAGGAAAACGATTGTGTGGCTCTATAAGCGCTCCATATTTATTTAATTCTTCGTCAGTTAGCTGTTCGTCAACAAAAATGACGGCGTGAGGATTACCCATTGAGACCGCTGTAAAATAAAACTCTTTATCTAAGATTTGAATAGGCTCATTAATGCATTCCCTTTCGTTTTTAATGGAAATTACTGGCACATCTTCACAATCTAATATGGGAGGTCCCATATTTATTTTAACTTTTTCAACCTTTTCATTTTTGATATTTAATTCTGCAATCATGATTCCTTTCAAGGTTTCTATGTTAATCCTCTGTTTTCTTACGAGATCGTTCTCATATGCATATTTGGAAAAACATCTTATCCCATTTCCACACATTTCTGCTTCAGATCCGTCGTCGTTAAAGATCCTCATCCTAATATCTGCTTTTTCTGAATTACACACATAAATTAACCCATCCGCTCCAACAGAGAAATGAAATTGACATAATTTTTGCGCCAATAAACTTTTTTTCTCTTCTGGAATTTGCCAAGTAATGTCGTTAATTATAATATAATCATTGCCTAAACCATGATATTTTCCAAAAGTCAAGTTATCTAGTGTAATATCACTCATTTTAAATCAACTAATTTAACCTTTATAATTTAATATCAAATCTTGGTAAGATAAATTTGTAATTCAAATAATTTAAATTTATTTGTGTATATATACACATATACACATATTTAAAATAATCGAATTATGAGTAAAGAAAATGAAATAATTGAATTATTGCAGAATTTTGGTTTAACTTCTAATCAGGCGCAAGTTTACTTAGCTTTATTGAAAGCTGGGACGAAAGGGAGCATTGTTAGAGAGCTAGATCACGCGTTAGATATAAAAAGAACTAACATTTATCCTATTTTAAATGATCTTATCGAATTGGGATGTGTAAAAGAGGGGGGTCGCGCTGAAAAATCCAAAAATGCTTCCATCTTTATCGCAATAGACCCAATAAAATTTATTGACCATCTTATTCAAAAAAAACAACTAGAAATTACTACTCTAAACGAAATTAAAAAGACTCATTCTACTTTATTACAAAACATCTTTAAGAAAGGATTTGAAATAAAGTTAAATGAAATAGATGCTAGTTTAAAACCTTATTTCAAACCTTTAATAGATTCTGGTTGGAGAATTCAATCTTACGTAGAAAGAAAAGAATTAACGATGTTTAATTATCAGGTATACGACTGTTTGCTTTACGCTCCTCACGCTAGATTTCTAAAAGATTGCAGTTTTCATCTATTTTTATTCGATTACGATATTGAAAAGGATAAAAATGCTTTAGTCTTTTTTACGCAAGGGCTAAAGCGGAAGACGAAAGAAATGAAGTCTTATTTCTTTGATATTAAACAATTCCAATTGATTGATGACGAATTTCAAGCGTTTAACAATAAGTTTCACTGTTTTAAAATGAGAGTAAAAGTTAAAGATTTAGAAAACTCTGATTATTTCACCAAAGTTTCACAAGACTCTACTAAAAAAGAGGTAAGAAATATTTATTACGAAATTGGAAAAGCGATAATTATACCAATAAAAGAAAAAATCTTTTATTTATGGGCAGAATCCGATGAAATCCTCTACGAAATGATTAAGCCGGTTTTTAAAACTGAAAATATTTGAATTTATTCTGATGCTTCAAAGGTTTTTTTAATAGAGTTTTCGTTTAAAGCACATGTAATTGTTAATCCGATTATAGTCCACGAAAGGATAAGATTATAAAACACAGCAAATTTCCAAACTACTTTATTTTTTACTAGGAGTCCAAAACCACAAAAAAAATTAATTAATGAAATGGCTAAAGTAATTACTCCAATTGTTATGATTAGCATGACAAATTCAATATAACTGAAATATGGTGATAATTGATCGCCATAATTAGAAAAAACATAAGTTGCCAATTTCCTGTTAAAGACAAGAAAATATGCAGATACAAACATCAGTAATAATGCTGAAGTAAAAAACCAAGTAAGTATCAAAAATAATTTCCAACTACTTTTACCAGCAGGTTCTTTTTGACTATTTATTAAACCATTCTCATCTCTCCTTATAAATTTAAAATCTTTTGTGGATAGTGCGCATAAAATTAACGGCGCTCCCCAAAAAATAGTAACATATATTATAGCACCCCCGTCTGGATGGAATGTTGTTATTACATAACCAGCTAAATAAAAGAAAAACACAAATAAAATTAGGTAAATGCTAACAATTACAGCATTTTTTTTTGAATCTTTCTTTAGAAAATATGTAAATACAAATACAAATCCAAATATTAACGTCACTCCAATAAATAAAGAAAGAAGAAAATGAATTTGGAGAACTCCTTTTTGTCCAAAATTCATAAAATCTTTTAAAGTAACATATAATTCTTTTTCTGATAATGGGAGTTGAGGGATTATTCGAAACGAACCTCCCTTATTCATTATTCCATCGAGATAATTATGTAAAATTCCTGCTGCTAATACCAACATATATGTATTAATATAATGTAATTTATGGCCTTCTAAATCTACTATCTCAATAGATTTAATCCCGTCAATTCTTATTGTAAACCTTGTAAAATAATAATAAAAATCCGCCAAAATAAGTGCAAACAAGGGCCAAAATATTAAAGAATGAGTATACCGTCCTATACCAAGCACCCATCCGACATCTGGTCCTAAGTAATTACATAAAAAAAAGA
>JBHLLE010000409.1:0-4516 GCA_048885945.1 Candidatus Hermodarchaeota archaeon
ATCTTTGTGATACACTAAAAAATAGTATTTAGGATGAAGTTTTTTATCCTTTATCTCTGGCATTTTCCAATCATTACTTCTTAAACCTGATTCTACATGCCCTACTTTAATACCAAGCTTTTTGGCAACTAGAGAACATGCCAGTGTCGAATTGACATCACCTACTACAATTACTATCATAGGAGGATCTTTCAATAAGATTTTTTCAAATTCAATCATTATTTTTGCAGTCTGAACCGCATGAGAGGCAGATCCTACATTTAGATGAATGTCGGGATCTGGTATTCCTAAATCGTTAAAAAATACTTTAGACATATTGAAATCGTAATGTTGCCCCGTGTGTATTAGTTTAAACGCTAATTTTCTTTGGTCTAATTCTTTAATTAGAGGTGCAATTTTCATAAAATTTGGTCTTGCTCCCGCAACAAGATGTATTTTTCCAGACATAACAGCTTATTTCTTTTGATAAATGTTAATATAAATTAATAATTTAGGTAATTTTTAATTGCGATTTTTAAAATATTCAATCCAATATTCGAACATATCTTTAATGATTTCATCAATAGATTGAGTTATTTTAAATCCTAGTTCATTTCTAATTTTCGTATTATCTCCAAGAATTATGTCCTCATCTGTTTTTCTTAGTTTACTTGGTGTGTTTTCTTTTATCTTTATCTTTTTGTTTGAAAGTTCTAATACCATCTTTAATAGTTCTCGAATCTGTATTTTTTTACTTGAACATACATTATAAGTTTCACCTGATCTGCCCTTAATCGCAGCCAACCAAATGGCTTCTAGTGAATCCTTAATCCCCGTTATGTCTCTATAGGGACTTAAATTACCGACCTCAATTACAGGGTTAACTAATCCTAATTCAATTTGGGCAGTCTTTCTTACAAAATCTGAACACGCATCATTAACTTTTCGAGGGCCTGTTTGATTAAAGAACCTTAAAATTACCGTTTCTATTCCAAAATTAATAAAATACTGGCGTGCCAAAAGTTCAGTAGCAACTTTACTTATTCCGTATGGATGGATTGCTAATAGTGGGTCTTCTTCTTTTAAAGGTTTATTTAAAGAAGTAGTTGTTCCATATTCTGCACTTGAACACGCTACGATTACTTTCGTTTTTATTTTATTTTTTTTTATTGGTTCAAATATATTAATTGTCCCAATAACATTAGTCTCAATTGTATTCACTGGATCATTCCAAGAAGGAATTACATATGGTTGAGCTCCAAAATGAAAGAGATATTTAGGTTCTACATCCTCAATTATTATCTCTAGTAAGTTAGTATTTTTTAAATCACATTCTAATATCTTCAGATTTTCGTTTGAATTTGGTATTTCAATCTTTTTATCTTTATAGTTAAGAAAATCTTCTAAAGAAAACTTTTTCTTATTATTCGTATAGGGAGATAAATTCTGGAGAGATCCTGTGGGTTTTTTTAAAGCAACTACATAAAATCCTTTATTTAAACAATATTCTGTCAAATGGGCGCCTAAAAATCCATCTGCGCCAGTTATTAATATTGATTTATTTTCGTTCATATTTTCCATATAAAAATTAATTTTTCTCACGAATCTAATTTTTGTATTTAGTATAATATTCGTACCAATAATCGTAAATGTCCTTGAGAATTTCTTCTATTGATTGAGTAATTTCAAAACCAAGTTCTTTTCTTATTTTTGTATTATCCCCAATTACCATATCTTCATCAAACTTCCTTGATATGTGTGGAACGTTTTCTTTAACCTTGATTTCTTGTTTTGAAAAACTTAAAGCGATATTTAATAAATCTTGAATTTGTATTTTTCTTCCAGAACATACATGATAAGTTTCACCAGGTTTCCCCTTAATAGCGGCTAACCACACTGCCTGTAAAGTGTCTTTTATACCAGTAAAATCCCGATAAGAACTCAAGTTTCCAACTTCCATAATTGGTTCAATTAATCCTAAATCAATTTGTACTACCTTTCTTACAAAGTCAGCAGCAGCCCCTACAGATTTTCGAGGACCTGTTTGATTAAAAAATCTTAAAATTACCGTTTCTATTCCAAAATTGATATAATATTGGCGTGCTAGAAGTTCTATAGCAATCTTGCTTATACCATATGGATGGGTTGCTAATAATGGGTCAGTCTCTTTTAAAGGCTTATTAAGTTTTGCGGTAGTTCCGAATTCTGCACTGGTACAAGGGATAATAACTCTCGTATTAATTTTATATTTTTTTATGGGTTCAAATATGTTAATCGTTCCTATTACGTTAATTTTAATGGTATTTATAGGATCTTCCCAGGATGGATTAACTAACGGTTGAGCTCCTAAATGAAATAAATATTTGGGTTTAATTTTTTTAATAATTCTTGCTAATAATTCATTGTTTCTAAGATCGCACTCCAATATATTAAAATTCTTGATATTTGTAGGAATTTGAATAGGTTTATCAAGAAATTTTATCCTATTTTCTTTGTGTATATCATAATCCTCTTTAATATGTGCATTTAAGTTTCTAAAACTACTGCCCGGAATATCTATTCCATAAATATGAAATTTCTTTTTAATAAGGAAATCAATTAAATGGGAACCTATAAATCCATTAGCTCCGGTAATCAGTATTTTTTTCATTTTTTTTAATATCACTTATTTTAATAATCCTTTTTCTTTTAATTCATTTATAGCTTTTTGAGATGAATCTGAAATAGATGAGACCTGAGGTTTAATCCACTCCAAAACTTCTTCGATCCCTTCCTTAAAACTTATCATGGGTTTATAACCCAATTCCTTTTTAATTTTAGATATATCTGCTATACAATGCCTAATATCTCCAATTCTATATTGTTGGTTGTAAATTGGATTAAGTTCAGGGTTTATTTTTTGGCTGATAATTTCTGCCACTTCCTTAATTGTGATAGGGTTTCCACTAGCAACATTATATATTTCTTCTCTTGCCTTTCCTTTTTCCATAGCCAGAATTAACGCTTGACATACATCTTTTACGTTGACAAAATCTCTAGATTGCAATCCATCTTCAAATACGATAGGAGGTTTTCCATTAAATAGACGTGAGCTAAATATTGCGCAAACTCCAGTATATGGATTTGATAATGATTGCCTTGGGCCATATACTAAAAAAAATCGTAATATTGTAGTATTAATTCCATAAGTATTTCCAATAAGTAAACCCATCTGTTCTTGATTTTGTTTTGATAACGCGTAAATTGAGCTGGAATCAAAAGGAGTTTTTTCATCAGTGGGAAGTGGTTTAACTTTAAATCCACAATTTGGACAATCAATCTCCCAATCTTTCTTCTCTAATTGTAATTCATTTCTTAATTTAGGATAAACAATTCCACAATTTTCACATTTAGATTTTCCTTCGCCATAAATTGTATTAGATGACGCTATCACTAGTTTTTTTACATTATGTTCACGATTTGCTAAAACATCAAGCAATTTTGCTGTACCTGTGATATTATTATCAACATATTTTTTTATTTGGTACATTGATTGTCCAACGCCTACCATAGCAGCCAAATGATAAATCACGTCGTGATTTTTGATTAAATCTTCTAAAACTTTATAATCTGTTACCGAACCTTTAATAAAATCCGCTTTACGATTAAGATAATCAGGTGGTTTATCAGTTTTATTATGTACTTGCTCTTCTAAAACATCTAAAACAGTTACATTATGACCTTTTACATTTATTAATTCATCCACCAAGTGTGATCCAATGAAACCAGCACCACCAGTTACTAAAATATTCTTGGTCATAATTTAGTTCGCATTAATCGAATTCAAAATTATAATAATAACAAATAATTAATTTAAATTAAAGAATTGTTTTAATTGTTCATTTTTAGGTTATTAACTTGATTTCTTAATCAAAAAATATTTCAATTAAAAAATAAATGAATAATTAATACTAAAATACCTAAATTTTAAAAAAAATAATTGAAAATAAAATGCTAATTCGGTCGAAAGCACCATTTAGAATTAGTTTTGGTGGAGGAGGTACAGATATGCCTCCATATTGTACAGAGCATGGAGGATGTGTAATAAGTACTACTATAGACCGTCATGTGCATATAACAATTGAGCCAAGACAAGATAATAAATTTAAAATTTTTTCTGTCAATTTTAATAAAGAATTTTCTTTTGACATAGGAGATAAAGACTATTCTGAAAATTTTGAGTTATTTAAAGGTGTAGTGAATGTTTTAGATATTAAAAATGGATTCAATATTACAACTTATTCAGAACTTCCTACTGGATCAGGAATGGGCGGTTCTTCTTCTTTATGTGTCGCTTTAATTGGAGCCTTTAATGAATATTTCAATTTAGGGTTAAGTAAACACGAAATTGCTCAAAAAGCGTGTGAAATTGAAAGAATCGAATTGAAACAAAAAGGGGGATATCAAGATCAATTTGCCGCCTCGTTTGGTGGTTTTAATTTTATTGAATTTTCCGATAAGGTAAATGTGCACCCAATAGAAACGACAAATCAAATAT
>JBHLLE010000410.1:0-4502 GCA_048885945.1 Candidatus Hermodarchaeota archaeon
TATAATAGCTTTTAGAATTAAAATAATTTATAATTATTAAAATAGGAAGTAATTTAACTCTATTTTAGGAAAGTTTTTAAAAATGAAGGATTCAATTGCTCTTATTGGATTTATGGCTACTGGAAAAACCTCAATTGGAAAAAAATTAGCTTTAGCACTTGGAGCTGACTACAAATTTATTGAAACCGATCAAATAATTATTGAAGAAGCTGGAAAATCTATTCCTGAAATTTTTTCGGAAGATGGTGAAATTCGCTTTAGAGAGTATGAAATAGAAGCGTGTAAAAAAGCTTCAAAATTACATAAGGTTGTTATTTCATGTGGTGGTGGGATTGTGCTTAACAAAATTAACATCGATTATCTAAAGAGAAATAGCCACATCGTATTATTACAAGCGACTGCAGAAGAAATATATGAAAGAGCCATGAAAGATGGTCAAGAAACTAGGCCCGTTATTGACAAAGAAGATCCAAAAAAAGAAATAGAAATGGTTCTCAAATTTAGGAAACCATTTTACGAGGCTGCTGCTGAAATCACTATAGATACAACTGGTAAGAGTATTGATGATATAGTTAAGAAAATTATTAACTTCTTATAATATAAAATATATAGATTATAATTATTGACTTAAAATTGTCTGAATTTGTTTCTTAAGAGTATGCTGGTATAAGAATCTTTCACCATTACACATCACACAATAAGTTCCATATGGATAGAATCCGTTCTCTTGAGCGTCCTTACAACTCTCAAGCTTGATTATTTTCACTTTATCGCTTTTAGGCATTTCTTTGACCTCGTCTACTAAGTCTACCACGTATGGACATTGGTCAGTGTAAAAGATTGAGACGCCAGATTCGTGTTTTTTCAATTTTTCTTTAGAAATTGGATGAAACTTTGGTTTAGGAGCGTCTTCAGAAAAAATTTTAGCATACAATCTAAAATAAGGTTCTATTTCATCTACTAGCTCAAACCCTAATTGTTCATATAATTTTCTATTTGGAAGCCACCCCCCTTTATCTGCGGTCATTCCAACAACGCCGTGCATTCCTGCTTCTTTTGCATCATTTATGGCGTGTTCAATTAATTTTGAACCATATCCTTTCTGTTTATGCTTACCTACGACCCATATACAATGGATAACCATCCAACCATCGGCTAGAATTCCCCGCCAATTGTATTCGCCAGGAATGTATTCGATCATTCCTCTAGACATTTCTTTGTTTCCTTCCTTTACTATTAATATTTTATATTTTAAACCTTCCTTAAAACGTTCTTTAATCCATTTGAGCTTGCTTTGATAACCTTTTAATTTTTTCTTGGTTTTTTTACAAAACATTTCCTGCTCATCAATATTTTTTTCGTTTATATCAATAATTTTTACCACTTTTCTTACCTCAATTTATTTATTTTTCATTTAAAAAAAAATTTTTATTATTTTACTGTTTTACACTCATCTTTAGAACTTCGATTAATCTATACTTACATTTTTTTTACAAATCTAATTTTGTTCCCTTTGAATTTTTTTCATCAAAAGATATCCAATCATTCCAGCTAACACAAAATTATTTATATAAACTACAACTCCAGGCAGAAATGATTCTATTCCTAAATTTAATATTATCACTACAACTAAAAAGTCAAGTAGAAAACTCATGATATACCAAATAATTCCTGTAATAAACCCATACTTAGAATAATCATCCTTAAGGTTTTTAAAGTACAAATAAGCAACAAATGCAAAATTTGAACTCCAAACTGCACCCAATATTGCATTATACCAAATATTGTCTATTGCTGGTTGGTTTTTTGATACATCCCAAAGTAAAGTTGCTACTAATGCGGGGATAAACCAGATTAAAAAACCAAATATTATTGTTCTGATTATTTCTCTTGACTGAATTTTCATTTTATTTGTTTTGTTTTCTGACATTTTATTACCTCTTCTATATTATAAAAAAAAAAGGGATTTACATTTCTTCTTCAAAAAATCCTTGTTCTTGCCACCAAGTATAGCCATCCTCTAACCATTCAGGCCAATCTATTAGCCATGGGGCGATGTGACAATCTCTTACCCGATCTGAGATTGGAAAATAGGCTTTTAGATCTACTACCGGTGTACCATTAAAGGCTTCTATTCCTCCTATTTTAACGACGCCCTTTTTCTCATTTACTTCAATAACAGCCGTCGTGGTCACAGCGATCGGATTTGGACGAAATTCCGACCTTGTGGCAAATATACCTGTTTCAGGAGTTTCTTCCCCATAAGGTGGGACCGTAGTCCATATAGTTTGATTTCGTACTTCATCTATATCATTTTCATGAAACCACCAAAATACCATGACATGGCTGAATTTATCTAATTGCTTTAATGCTGTTCTATACTGTTCAAATATGTCTATAAAGAATTCCATATTTTGGGGATCCTCTCCTTCCACTCTTATATAGCCAATCGGTTTTACTTTATATTCCTCAATTTTACCTTTCAAATTTTTAACCTCTTTTTTTTTAGTCCCTTTTTAAAATTTGTCGACTGTAACGAATTTATTACCTCATCATATTTAAATTGTGTGAATATATGCCTAAAAAAAGTGAATAGTTTTAAATAGTATAAAATCTTTAATTCTATTAGGATAAGATATTTCTTCACGAATTGAATTGGAACCAACAATATTAAAAGAAAAAAGTTTCAAACTCTTAGGTTGTGTGTATTATGGAGATCCTTTTCACTCCGCAAAAGGTTGGGATCCAAAAAATGAAATTGGAAACACATGGAATCGATTTGGTTATTTATATGGAAAATATAAAGAATTTCTAGATAGAATTCGAGAAGGAAATGTGTTTGGATATGAAGTCCATATCGAACCAGGCGACTATACTAAGAAAAAAAAATTTCATGTATTTGTAGGACTTGAAGTGAAAAGCTTAGACTTTTTTCCTCTTGATATGTTTTATAAAGAACTCCCTAGAACAAAATATCTTTTTTTCTCAACGAAATATAGGGGTGAAGAATGTGAATATATTTTCTCTAAATGGCTTCCTGACTCTAAATACGAGCAATCATATCCTTATATCATGCAATCCTATTCACCAGAAAGATGGAAAGGTGAGGATAATCCAGACTCATTAATGGATTGGCATATCCCAATTAAGGAAAAAGAGGTGAGTAAATAAATTGATTTCAGAAAATATATACGACGCTTTAATAGATTCTTTATCTAGTTCATTTTCAGATATATCTAAAATTTTAAAATGCTTAGGGAACGAGAAAAGATTCCAAATATTAATTTCTTTATTGAAGGGTCCTCTTTCCTATGGGAATATAGTTAAAACTTTAGAATTGAAAAAAACGGCAGTTTCCAATCATCTCACTAAATTATTAGAAGTGAAATTGATAGAAAGAGATAATTATGGGATATATAAAATATCGGGAGATGGTTTAGAATTTTTAAAGGCTATTAATAGAGCATTTTATGAATCTCCTACGCGTATACTGATCCATTTTGAAAAATTACAAAGAGGAAAAATGTCTGATTCTTTTTTAAACAGATATAGTGGATAAATTGTATTTTAAATGTAATTAAAAAATTTTTAGAAATATTATTAAAACTTTTACGCTAGGAGTTGTAATAAAATATTAAGATGAGTAAAAAAATTAATAAATCTAAAATTAAAACAATTTTGATAAGTGGTTCAATGAAATACAAAGAAGAGATGATTTTATTAACTAAAAAGTTAAAAAAAGATGGATTTAAGAAAGTCATTGACCCAAGTAATGATATATATGTTCAAGAGATTAATTTAATTGAAAAAGCAAAAAACCATAAAATTTATGAGAGTCTTATTAAAGACGCGGACTTATTGATTGTATTTGATAAGGAGGGATATGTTGGAACTTCTTCTGCTATGGAAATTCAGAAAGCGCTAGATTCTAATGTACCTGTAAGATTTCTATTTGAACCCCAAGCAGTTGAGTTTAAAGCTCTTTGTTTACATCCAGAATATAATATTAAGGTAGACAAGCATTACTTAAAATAAAATGAATATTACCATTCTTTTCTAATTTCTTAATTATTTTATAAACCATTTAACTCAATTCTTATTAAAAACCTAAAATTTTATGTTATCCAAATTCTCTTTCTTTGAAAAGAATGCTTTATTAAAAAGCTCATACTCTTCTTTTGTTAAAATATCTTTGAATTTTTCAGTATTTATTCTCGTTATTTCGAATGTTTTATTAATTTTATAGCAAGGATAATCGGTACACTCGCCGCAATTACTAATTTTTTTTTCTATACAGCATTCTTTAACATTATATTCGCAGATTTCAATATCTTGACAACCACGACATTTCATATTCTCTGGTGTTTCTAAATCATATCTCCATCCTACTTTTTTCATTAAAACTGCAGCTTCTTTTAGCTTTTCCTTGCTACCACTCAGAGTGGCAATATATCTTGGACATTCTTCACAATCGTCTCCACAATAAGCTAGTTTAATTTAAA
>JBHLLE010000411.1:0-4475 GCA_048885945.1 Candidatus Hermodarchaeota archaeon
AAATAATAGTGATTTTTGTATTATACTTATTATTAGGTTGTAATAGTATTTATAACACATTAAATAGTATCATATTCCAAAAATCCTATTTTAAACCTTGATAAATAATATTTTTATTTATCAATTATCTTGTAATTATTTCACTTTTTTATCCAAACATACTTAGAGATCCTTTATTTCCCTCGTCAGAAACTATTAAATTCGGAAGTCCCATACCAATTGCGCGATTAACAAGTAATTGTGTATTCAGGATATTTTTTAATGAATTATAAAATTCATTAATGGAAGGAAGTTGATTATTAAAAATATATAATTTATCAATAAAACGAAATAGATTTTTTTCTGGATGAATATTATAAAAAACATTTCTTCTTAAAGCAATAGTTTCTAGATTTTGTTTAAGATGAATTTTTACCTTATTATCCATTTCTTTTAAAATCTTAAAATCTGTTTCATGCAAAACAATACTAAATGAAATTCGAATGTAATCTTTTTCTTTTTTCTTCGTAATTGCCAAAGGAAAACCTTTTTGTTCTCCATTTTCATTGGTAAAGTTAGGAAATCGTATGTCAAATCCAAATTCTAAAGCATCACCATTAAATTCTTTATTTATAAAGCAATCCTTTCGAATAAATTCTCGAATTCTATTTTTTAGAGTATTATTTAGATTTCCTTTAGGGGAATTCATATCTTTTTTGTCGTCCATTTAAGTTTCACTTTCCTTTTCAATATAAATTGTATTTAAAATCATATGGGTAATAATTTACCATTAACTGTAATTTAAACCTTAGACACTTATGATTTAGTGATATTTATGAATTTCTTAAAAGAAAAGAAAACTGATCTCAGATGATTTTTATTCTATCATATTTAGTTAAAAATACATTATAAGTAAGGATCATAGGACTCTTGAAAAAGACTCCGAACGAGGGATTAAAGAGTACAAAAAATGTCAAGAGTCCTATGTTAATTGTTTTATAATGATTATGATTTAAATTTAATAAAATCCTACTTATTTAAATAAAAATTTAAAAATCTAAGAAAGTATTATTTGTTTAGTTCACATCTGGGAAATAAGATGTGGAAAATTCTTGAAGAAATTCTATAATACTTTCCTTATCGTGAAAAGTGGCTTTAATTTCATCCCCATTATTAAATAAAACATATAATTCATACTTGATTATTGAAAATTTCGTAGAATTTTGATATTTTTCGATAAAAGATATTGCATTTTCAATTGATACAAATGAATATTCATTTCCGTGTAGAGGAATTATTCTTATTGATGATAGTTGTCTTGTTAATGCATTTTTAAGACTAGACAAAAAAACTTTCTTTTCATTTTCGGTGAGTTCAAGGATTTTTTCCTTGATCTTCTGTTTATCGTCTTCATTCATTTGCCTACATTGCTCAAGAATTGCTGCTACTTCTGGACGGGGCGTCTTTTCTCCCCAATAAGCTTTTATATTAACTACCTTAAAAGCTTCAAATATTTTTTCTATGGGAATAAATAACACATTAAAATTTTGCGATACTAACTGATCGATCGAATTTTTAGTAAAATCTCCCGCTATTATCGCCCCTAAAAAAGGAGCAACCCTCTTAAATGTCTTTTCTAAGGGCTTTACTGCGCCTTGAATCTCTTGGGCTTTATTCTTTGCGTGTTTTGAATATCTTCTCCATGCAATTTCTATAAATGCTACGGGAATTCCAAATTTTCTTTCAGTTCCTCCTTTTTCAATGACGAAATCTAATTTATGTTTATTCCCATATTTATCAATCCATACAACCTCAATATTATTTTTACGAGCAGGACGCTTATGTTTTCTATCAATATAATAATTATATTCCTTTGCAATCTTTCTCAATGAATCTTCGAATGTTTCCTCAAGTAACCAACCAATAAATTCTCCTAATTCGTGCGAAGCTGATTTAGGCATATTATCACTATCCTTTTACCCACAAAAATCCCTCATGAAGAGGAACATTATGTTTTCTATTTTTCCATTTTATATTTCTATCTCTAATTTTTTCAAACTTATACGATTTAAATCCTAACGATAACGCTAGTTTTCCAAACCATTCCTCAACGGGAATATGAATTCCATAAGGAGCTGAATCACCAATAATAAAACAGATAGAAGAATCTGGTTTTGCAACTCTTCTAAGAGTTCTCCACACTTTTGCCATCTCTCTGAAATAAAAAGCAATCATTGTGTGGTAAGTTTTTCTTCCTCCATGATTTTCCCTCTCTTCTTCCAACAATTTACATTTTTCATAGATTTCGTAATAAATAGGTTTAAGTATAGAATCACTTAGAACTTTAAAAGTCTCGTCTTTTTGTCTAGAAACATGGTGACTACATGCAGGAATTAAAAACTTCCTTACGGCATCATGTAAATCTCCCCATCTTTCTATTTCTCCGAAGAATGTGAGTTCTAACCTAGTTGCATCAGCATAATCATAGTTATTAGCATAAGGAGGAGAGGTTATTACCAAATCGACCCAATCGTTTTTAACAGAAGAACAATCTCGAGCATCTTCGTTTACTATTTTATTAATCTTCTTTGAATCGTCAACAAATTTCAATAAATCGCACATTTGTTTTTGGGCTTCTACTATATCGGATATAATTAACTCTACTTTTTCTTTGAAAATATGATAAGCACTCGAAACATCATATGATTTTTCTTTTTTAGGTTGAATATATTGAGAAATTGCGGTATTCACATTAGCGCTAGGTCTAAGTATAGAAGCTAAAGTTAACCATATTAATTCAGATAAAGGAGATTTATCAGCAACTGAAAGCCATGCGCGTCGAAGACAATCTAACTTTTCAATTTGACTTTTTGAAAACGATTTTTTAATTAAGTCGGGATAATCTGATATTTCTGGTTTAAGCTCTTTTGCTTTTCTTAATATGGATATAGCATATTTCCTAAATTCAGATGTATTAATCTCTAAACTCATTAATTTTGTCTTTGCCAATCTATATAAGAATGGATGAGCTTCGATTCCTATTGAATTGAAATTGTTTATTTTACTTTCTAGAACAACTGTGCCTGTGCCCACAAAAGGATCTAAAATATTTAGATTATCCTTATTTATGTTTTTCATTACTTCACTAGCCCATTTAGCGTTAAAACCTGCTGAAAATCGAAACCATCTGTGAATTGGCTGTTTCATATTTTTCACAAATGTAAGTTTCTCGTTTCTAAGAACCATTAAAATACACTATTATAATATGACACTTCATTAGTTAAATTTTTTCTGATGCAATATTAAATTCTTAATAAATAAATAAAAAAAATAATGGAAAATCAGAATTCTTACATAAGATTATGCCGCTTATCAAATTCTTTAAGTTTCTTACTTAATAGGTCAGAAACACGCCTCGTTCCTTTTTGACGATAATCAAAATATGCAATTGTATCTTTGAGACCATATAATATTGTATCGTCCAATTTAATAGGAATAATAAATTCTTCTTTCCGGTACTTTGCTTCGTCTCGGGCGTATTGAAATTCAAAATTAGTCCAATCTTTTACTTTATAATGATTTGATGCAAAAATTACAACATATTTGCTCTTTTTCCCGTATATTTCCCTAAAACGGTTTGATAAATCCTTTCCCACTAAATCCCATTCAAAGTCCTCGTCAAAAAATACGCGAATTCCTTTTTTTGTAAGAGAATCTCTTATTTTCCTCACAATATCTCTATCTTCACCTGCAAACGATAACGCAAAGTCGTAATCAAACCTTTTAACCATTTCTTTCTTGATATAATTTATAAGTTCTTTATTACTTTTTTTTAATAAATAATACTCTTCATCTTTTAGTGGGTTGTCATCAATGTTCAAATATTTTAAATTAGTAAGATTGTATAGCCCTTTAATCTCAATTAAATTATTACTATGAAGAGATAATTCTTGTAAATTCTTGAGATTCTCTAACCTTTTAATTTCCATTATCTCATTATCAGATAAGTTTAATTTTAATAAATTTGAGAGTTTTTCTAACCCTTTAATCTCTCTTATCTTATTCGCTTCAATATTTAATACTTGTAAATTAATGAGGGATTCTAATCGTTTAATTTCGGAAATTCTATTCAGACTTAGGTCCAAAGAGGTTAAATTAGTTAAGTTATCTAATCCTTTAATCTCAGATATTTTATTTAGACTTAAGTTTAAAGAAGTTAGATTAATTAAGGTATCTAATCCTTCGATCTCGGATATTTCATTTTCTTCTAAATTTAAAGACATTAAATTAGTGAGTTTTTTTAATCCTTTAATCTCTGGTATTTTATTGAGATTTAAATATAAAGAGGATAAATTAGTTAAGTTATCTAATCCTCGAATCTCGGAAATATTATTAATACTTAGGATTAAAGACCTTAAATTAGTTAAGGTATCTAATCCTTCGATATTGGATATAAAATTCAGAGTTAGGTCTAAAAAAGCTAAATTAGTTAAGGT
>JBHLLE010000412.1:0-4468 GCA_048885945.1 Candidatus Hermodarchaeota archaeon
TGATTTATTCGGTTGCGACAACATGCTGTTTGAGCACGAGTTAAAAGAAGATTTGGGCATACCTGTTTTTAATATTGATCGCGAGAGCTACCAAGCAGACACAACAAGATTACAGACGAGAATAGAAGCGTTTCTAGAAATGATAACATGAATTTATTTCAATGATAGGATTAAATTTATAAGGTTTTTCGAAATAAGAATTAAGAGAAGAGTTCTTAAAAGGAGTATAAAATCAGAAAATATTTAATGAAAAATTTTTAGCCTTTACCAATTTATAAATATAAACCAGAAATATATGCACCATGGATTTAATGAAATTCATAGAAAATAATCCCAAGATGTTTATAAACAATGAATTTATAAAAGAACTCACTTTTAATCCAAAAGGATTTGACTTTTTTCTGGACCAGATCATGTTAACAGATGATTCCAAAGAACAAGTAAGGATCATTTTAGCTGAGACGGAACACTTACCTGCCGCATTAGGAAACTATCATGGGTGCTATAAAGGAGGACTACATGATCATATCTTATTAGTTGCGAATCTGGTATCCCAAATACTTACCAATAATGAATTTTTGAAACCTTATATCACTTGGTTAAAAGAAAACAATCTAATGACATCACATAGGTATGATGAAATTAATAAGTCCAAGGCCATACTAACGGCTATCTATCACGACTTTGGAAAGGTTCCCTATTATGCATTTAGATTACAGATACCTAATCGAGTTATTATTACGAAAAGGACTGAAAGAGAGGATGTAACATTAGAAATCCATGAAAAATTTCATTATAAAGGTCGTGATCCTCATGTGGATAGATGTATTGCAGTATTAAAACGCTATAATTTGCCGTTTGATGAGGATATTTATCAGGCTATTATTTTTCATCACGGTGTTTGGGCCAAATATACACCTTTTGAGCCAACCACACTCAGTCACCTTATTCATGTAGCAGATATGATCGCAAGCCAGTTTTATAAAATTTAATTAGATCCCATCTTCTTTTTTCTTTAGGGATATATCCTTTTTTGTTCGGATGCAATATCTGCTAATATGTGCAACCCCTTATAAGCTGTATGGCAAAACTCAATTACCTCGTCCCAGTCATACAATTTCCATAAGGTCCCCTCAACCAATAGGGAAAAACAGCTAGCAATACATTGCTTTCTGAGCGCGAAAAAGTCCTCGAGAAACGGAATACCGCACCTATATTTTACACAATAAAGGAGTATTTCATAAAAGTTTGTTTCAATTTTTTTATCTTCGACCAAGGTACGAATGGTAGAAGTAATTTCTACTATCGAAGTATCATTGAACGACTTATCAAAATAAACACATAATAAAAATGCAAATTTAAATACTCCTTTAGTGAAGCGGTTTTTTGACGCCTCTAAATCATTTAGAGTAAAGCTGGTGTTAAGGTTATAGAGCGCATGTCGCAAAATGTCCTCGTAATCATATGATAATGGTTCCAATTCGGGCAGCTCATTATATAATGGTCTCCCATAGAGAATTACTGAATTGTGAGGCACTTTGAAGCCTAGCAATGCCCATTTATAATTAGCCCATGATTCTTTTTCGAAATTCTTTTGATGTTTCAACCCTTCTAATGAATTAAAAAACACATTTGCTGTTATTTGGTCTTTTTCATAATCTAATCTCTTCACATCTGTCCAATCCTGAAATTTAGGGATCTTCTCCAGATCTTCAACCACACAAATCACATCAATATCGTGTTTAATCCAGTTCTCTGGAAGTTTCTTATCGAAAAAACTGCCTATACCATAAATGGTAATAATATTCTGCCCAAATTTCTCCACCAGATCCTGTACAATTGAATATGTTAGTTCACATCGTTCTTTATACTTATGATACTGGCAAGCATGTAATAAATCTGAAAGCTTTATAAATCGTTCTCGTTTCCAAAATTTCAGCGCCCATACCAAATCTTGAGCAGCTTTTGCTGCATCAAACTTATACAAATACACATTAATTTTTTCAAACATTAAATGTGTTGTTTGTTCTTGAATAAGAGAGCTAATCTCAACAGTCTTGAAAACTTTTTTCGGAATGGTCTTTACCTCAATATTTTTTTTGGACATATCCCGGGGTGCGATAATAATCCCATAACATAACAGATCGGTGTTATAGCCCATAGTTTCGAGTATTTGACAGTATATTTGAGCTTGCACTTGCTGATTGGGAAACGGTGTAGTATACTTGCTAAATTTGTATTCAAATACAAAAAGAGGAATACCGCGTTTGAATATGATGACATCGGGTTTTCCTACAACAATCTCATCGTTAAATTTCATGAGAAAGCCAGACTCCACCACCACTGTCTGCTCTGCTGTCGCGATTTTTTTTAATAAAGAATTAAGTTGTATAACAGTCGCATCCTCGGCCATTTTCTCATGCAATTGAGACCCTTCTTTCTGCTCTTCGGTCTCAATCTTCCCGAAAATATAATTTAACTCTAACTGAGCCTCAGAATAAAATTGGGAGGCAATATCAGACACAATTATATAGGAGCGATTAAATTTTAAATGACCATCTTCCTTAGTAATGCATTCTAGAAGTTTCTTTCGCAATTTCATTTGGCTTTGAAAAATAGCTTTCCAATTGTCTTTGGTCATTTTTTACCTATCTTTTTTGCTTTTGAATTAATTAGGTTTATTACTATTTTAATTCACATAACCTTTTCTTTTCTTTCCAACTTGAGCGTGATAAACTCATTGATCACTTTTATATTTTTATTGTCTTTCAAATTTATATACTTTACCAGATGCTCTAGCGAGCTCTAAAATGTATTTTTCAGCTCCTATGCACACTTCTATTTGCCATTTGTAGGTTTTATCAAGGATCTCCACCACCTCAGCATTGCTATATCCTGATTGCTCAAGATATTCAATTGCATTCTCTCTTACACCTTCAGGACTTGACATACTCCAATGTTTTATGAATCTTAATGCCTTAGGATCAAGCTTTCTTTTTGGATAATATTTATTAAGAAATTCTTCAGAAGGTTCTTCAAGCCCCCATATACTTGCACATTCTTTAAAAAATGCTCGCCAAGTGTCATTGTAATCAGAATGTTCCTTGCGTAATTTTTTCCATAGATCAATCATTTCATCCTCGAGAGTATCCCAATTTGGTTCTTTCATTTTATTGTTACCTAAGTCATAAGGATTAATAACTATTCTCTGTAAGCCTTATTAAATAATTTTATTTTTTGTCTTAACCTATAATAAATGCAACAGGATTATAAAACTAAATCTTATTTTTAAATTCTTTCCATACATCTTCAGTCCAATATTTATCTGGCTCCACCAAGCGAACTTCCTTTGTCCTTTCGTTGAAGATTACAGCTGCGTGGGTAAGACCATCCCGGAGATAATGCCATTCGTGGATTTCGTCCATCGGGACTTGAGGAGTATTCGAAAAAAAGTCCATTGAAAATAAATGGAAATTCGTTAAGACTAGTGCTGGATTGATATCGTATTCTTTAAGTAAAGCTTCAGCACAATCTTCTATTACCTTATTAACGTGCTCTTGTTGTGTCTTTTCCCGTTCTTCTTTTGTTTTTAACGACAATAACAATTTTCGCTCCCATTTATCCTGAGATTCTACTATTCCAGGATATTTAGAAATGAGAATTCGTTCAATCTCTACTAATTGTTCGGGAGAAAAGAACTCAAACCATCCTAAAATGACAATTAATATTGGAAAATCAATATCCAATTCCTCTATTAATTTTATTACTTCTTTCCGATGTGTATCTGTAAGGAACTTTCCTAATCCCTCATAATAAAAGGGAACTCCTTTAATGGGCTTCCAATCAATTTCGGGGTTAATATAAACATTATGTAAATATCTTAAAAAAAGGGTGAAAATAGAGGGATGTACTTTTTTAAAGAAATTAGAGGGATCATACCATCTAAATAAGCCAGCAATTAATAAACATTTAATGTCCTTAATTTTGGGATCACTGATGATATCATCGATGGATTCTATTATTTCAGAGCGCCATTTCTCAAGATCATAAGTAAATAGATCTATCAAATCTTTTACATGAAGAATATCACTAATATCTTTCTCATAATTTTGAACAGTTAACATCATCATCTTCATTAAATTGCATTCGTTATCAGTAAAAAGCGGTTTAACCTCATCTAATTCAAATTCTAATAGGTCATCGGAAGAGATTATTGGTAAAAATGCTTTAAAATCCTTTCTTTTCAAAATATCTTTGACTTTATTTAAATATTTAATATTTGGCATATATTTAATTGCTTTACCGCTCTGAATGGCTTGTTTTATCAAATTTATAGCTAAGTCTATAAGATGAAGCTGTAATCCAAGAGAGGCAGATCTTGAATATTTTTCAACCCCACATCTCTTCATCAGTACAGCAACTGGTGACCTATTAATTATTGCTTCCGTGTTATAGACTTCGTTAAGGT
>JBHLLE010000413.1:0-4461 GCA_048885945.1 Candidatus Hermodarchaeota archaeon
TTAAACCAAATCAAGGTTGAAAAGATTTATTGGAGATAAATATTAAATTAAGATACAAACGATAATTTAAAATAAAGTTTTATATTTAGATGTTCAGTACTTTAAAAAACTGGTTGATCTAAAATGATAGACTCAAATCATAGTAATTATCTCATTAGAAAAGCTGAGATTAAAGATTTAATAACAATTGAAGAATTATTAAGAGAAACTGGTTGGTTTGATCATATAAATAATGAAACTCCTCAACAGACATTATTTCAATTACAATTAAAGTTTAAAAATCTCCAAAAAGATCCATCCCAAGAGATATTTATTGCAGAAAAAAATGGAAAGGCTGAAGGATATATAATTATACATTGGATGACTTACTTCATATTACCTGGTCCAGAAGGATACATTTCAGATCTATTCGTCAAAGAAAATGAAAGAGGTCAAGGAATAGGTAGTGCATTATTAAATAAAGTTAAAAAAGAAGCTCAGAAAAAGCATTGTTATCGATTAAACCTACTAAATAATCGTAATAGAATTTCATATTTAAAAGGTTTTTACAAGAAAAATGGCTTCGAAGAGCGCGATAAAATGGCTAACTTTATCCAGATTTTATTTTAGGACGATAATTAAAAAATATTCTCGTAATCTATGTATGGTCTAAATTGACCTTCATTTTCAGCTAACTTTAATTCAGTTATATATTTTTTTAAATTTGGTTTGTTAACCTTTCTAATGAATGTCCAATCTGCTTCTATAGCACCTTCAGGACATAATTTTTCACAGTACCAGCAAAAAATACATCCTCCTTTTTGAATTTCAGGAGGGTCTTTCTCAATATCTATGGCGTCTACTGGGCAACCTCGTTGACAAGATAAACATTTAGTACATTTATCCTTATTAATTACGAATTTTGGAGAGACTTTTCTTAATAATTCTGTTGTAATATTTTTTGACTCTTTAGCCCACCAAGTATCCTCTCTAAGCGTAAATTTAGGAATCAAGTTTTGTTCTCCGTTAAGGAATTTGTTTAAAGTATTACATACATTATTACCAAAATCTTCAGCAGATTTAAGTTCTATCTCATCAGGATGCCCCGCCGTGTGCATAGGTTGTGGATAAAATTGGATGGAAGAATTAGCATAGGTATCATAAGTTGCAATCACTCGAAATCCTTTTTTATTTAACTCCTTATTCATGTAATAAAAAGTATTTCCAATTAAACTACCGTGTGTTGAGAACAAAAAACAATATTTTTCCTTTTTATTTTTATCTAAAGTATTTATGAATTTCTTGACATTTTGTGGCTCTCTGTAAAAGAAAGTTGGTGTACCAAATCCAATTAAGTCAAAATTATGTATTATACTAATGTCAACATCCTTAATTTTTTCTATTTCGCAATTATTATCGTTATTTAAAATACTTTTTTGAATAACTTTCGCAATTTTTTCAGTATTACCTGTTTGAGAAAAATAAATTATCAAGACATTCAATAAGAACAGCTCATTTTTTTATTATATTAAAAAATCTATATTTAAGATATACTTTCTTAGAATATTGAATTAGGTTGCATAATTTCTAATATATTTTATTATTTATCGATCAAAACCAACCTTTTTTAGGTTGAAAATATATTAAATGATTGAATATGTCTAATGAATTAATGGAATACTTAACAGAATTTTTAAAAACCGCCAATCTTTCAACCTATGAAATTAACGCTTATATTACTTTGGTAAAATCTTCTGAATTATTAACTGCTCGTGATATAACTAGTAAATCTGGCGTACCAAGTGGAAGGATTTACGAAGTATTGGAAGAATTAAGTAAGAAAGGGATGGCTGAAATAATTGAATCACGCCCTAAAAAATTTAGATCCTTACCATTAAATCGAGCATTTTATAATTTAATATCATATCAATCAAAAGAACATAGTCAAAAAATCAATTATCTATTTGATCAAGCCAAAATGCTTGAGCAATGTATATTTGAACACGAAGATTTCATTAAAACAGAACCTTCAGGAATATTTTGGTCGACAGCTACAGGAACTCGTTCTATTATTTCATTATTTGTTAAATATTATAATGAAGCAAAAGATGAGATGTTATTTAATGATTTTATCAATAAAAGTACTTTAAAAATATTAGATTTTGGACATACATTATATGAGCCTATTAAAAACGCTTTAGACCGTGGTGTTAGCGCTAAATTCTTATGGAGTTTTCAACATGATGACCGACCTCTATCAGAAATACAAAAGAGTCATAATTTAAACCTTTTTAAAAAAATCGTGAAAAAACACGAAGAATTATTTGGAATATCGTCAAAAAACCACGATCTAGAAATGAAATATATCCATAAACGAACTCCTACGTTATACGATATCTTTGATAAAAAAAGAATAATAATTAAGCTTCAAAATCCCTTAAAACCATTTCAAATTTTCTCTTGTATGAACGTACTTGATCCTGATATGGCAAAAGAATTAAGAAAAAAATTTCTCAGCATTTGGACCTTTGAAGCTCTTAATGGAGATAGCAATTAAGTATATAAAATGAAAATAATGCTCTATATAGGCTCATCACTTTACAATAAAAAAATATTTGATTAAAAAAAGATTAATTTTCTTTTTCTAAAATCTAATTAATTTAGACTAATGGTTATGACCACATCCACAACCACATTCATGGGGAGGATCTGGTTCACATCCTGTCTCTACAACTTTTATTTTAAAATTTAATACTTTTCCTGCTAAAGGGTGATTTAAATCAATTATAACTTCCTCATCTTTAACTTCATGTATTGCAGCAAGCATTACATGACCCTCATCGTTCATGATCTGAATTATCATGCCCGGTTCTGGATCTTGTTCTTTTGGAAAAAGGTCTTTGGGCATTTTTCTTAGTAAATCTTTATTATAGTCCCCATACGCCTCTGATGGTTGAAGTTTAATTTGAAATTCATTTCCCACTTCCTTTCCCAATACAGCTTCGTCAAAACCTTTTATTAAATGTCCTGCTCCTACTTCAAATTTTAAGGGAATTCCATTATTTTTATCCGTACTGTCGAAGATCGTTCCATCCTCAAATGTTCCTTCATATTCGACTTTTATGATATCTCCTTTTTTTATAGCCATAGTCTTTCTCTTTTTTAAAATGATTGAAAAAATATAAATTAAATTCTTTAGTCTTTTGTAGTTTATAGGTATTGTTATTATTTTCTATAATTTAATAAAAACAAATTAAATACGAGAAATATATTTTTAAGTAGAAGATTAGTCTTCTTTAAAGTAGCATTCTCTACCAAATTCTTCGAATCCAATGAACTTTAAGAATTTCTTACTTTTATGATTATTAATATAAACTTCTGTTCTAAGCTCCTTAATTTCTTTATTCTTAAAATAATCCCAACTTGCTACGCCTAATACCGAACCTATACCTTTTCGTTGAAATCTAGGTAGAATTCCTAATGCGGTAATAAATCCAATTTCTTGTTTCTGACCTTCAAAGTCTAAAATTAGAAATCCCGCATCTATACCATATATTTTGGCTATAAGAATTGTAGTATCTGGAAAATTGTAGAGATTTTTTATTGATTCAAATGATAGAGGCGAGAATGGCGTATTCGAAGTCATCCAAGCTTTATTGTAGATATTTATTATGACTGTTAAATCGTTTTCTGAAGCTTCTCTAATTTTGACGTTTAGATTCTTAAATTTTGCGCTATTTTTTATATTTTCTTCAAATTCTTTAGTAATTTTATCAACAGGAAGTCTCATTTGAATATAGACTAAACCCTCTATATCTTTTTTTTCGTTATTATCTTCTGCTGTCTCCTTCTTCTCATATTGAGATCCAGTTAGATACGAATTTATTCTCCAATAAGGCTTAAAACTTATGTTTGGTTTTATCATATAGATTCATATTGACTTTTAAATAGTCAAACAAGACTAAACTTAGAGTATATATATATCTTTTCGATCAAAAAAAATTTGTTTTTAGTTGAAATCGAAAAATAATGTTAAAAGATTTATCTATTAAGAATTCGTTTAAATTTGAATTATGTATTGAACTATTGAATTTAAAATTAAATTTTGAGATTTCACTTAGATCCTTAAATCTATTTAAAGTCTATGAATAACAAGAATTCAAAAAAGAAGGTGTAAAAAAACTTTTTTATTGTTTAATAATGTCTGTAATAAAACAAGTCTCCATTATTTTTACACCTTTAATTTGGGAAATTTTGTTCTCAATTAAAGGATTAAATTCTTCAATTGTGTCAATTTCTACTTTTATGAAGATACCACAATCTCCTGAAAGTCTCCAAATATCTGTTATTTCACCTATTTGGATTAACTCGCTAAGAATTCTTTTTATATCCTTAAAATCTGGCTCGATCTTCACTGTGGCACGAGTTTTAGGTTTTTGGTCTATGGAATATTCTATTGTGAATTTTTTGAGTACATCATCT
>JBHLLE010000414.1:0-4459 GCA_048885945.1 Candidatus Hermodarchaeota archaeon
TTTTGATGGAAATTACCTTAGATATTATTGTAAATGGTATTTTTAGTCTTATCGCAGTAATCGTATTTATTATTATAGGCTTAAAGATTATGTTAAAATATAAGGAATCCAAAGACAAGGTACATTTTTTAATAGGATTAGCGTGGATCGGGATTTCAGAACCCTGGTGGCCTTCGTCAATTGGATTTATATTAGCGCTTTTTTTTGGAACAAGTCTTTCTGTGCCTGTTTACATTTTGATTAATTGTGGCATTCTTCCTTTATTTCTGTCTTTTTGGCTAATCGCATTAATGATTATAATGCAACTTAATAAAAGAATAATTATATTAGTGAGTTATATAGTAATTGCCTTAGTATTAGAGATCGTTATGATTTATTATCTAATAA
This sequence comes from Candidatus Hermodarchaeota archaeon, assembly GCA_048885945.1. Classification (GTDB taxonomy): domain Archaea; phylum Asgardarchaeota; class Lokiarchaeia; order Sigyniarchaeales; family SOKP01; genus LW40-45. The sequence continues at coordinate 388 of JBHLLE010000414.1, forward strand.
TAGATAGTTCAATGGTAGGCGTTTTAGTAACTCCTGTTGATATTAGTTTTGGGCCCGTAGCAGTTGTTTTTCTACTCTATAATTTGTCAGTCTTTATGATTTCAGGAATCTTGCTTACCATCAATACAATTAAGCTTGACGATCCGGTAGATAAATTACGAGGAAAATTTCTTTTAGTGGCTTTTCTATTATTTATGATAGGTGCTTCGTTAGAAATGCTAATTAATCATCCGTTAAACAGGGTTATTTTACTCCTTTCTTCAATTATGTTTTACATTGGATTTATGATGCCAAAGAGTATAAAGGAAAAATTCTTGAAATAAATGGTATTATAATTCATTTAATAAAAAGTGAATTTAAAGAATATGACAAATATACATAAATTTAGGTCGAAATTTATTAAATAATAGTATCCCTTTTTTTATATTGCACATTAGGATGTTTTAAAATGAAAGCTCAATTGAAGGATAAAACTCTGATCACTAATCTCAATTCGAATGGATTACATCCTAAAAATCAGATCCAAAAGGATCGATTGCTTTCTTCAGAGTACTGGCTATGTATGGAGCGAGCTAAATTCTATACTGACAGTTATCGGGAAACAGAAGGCGAACATCCTTCTATTCGTGCTGCTAAAGCCCTTAAAAAGACCTTCGAGAACGTGACCATAAAGATCTATCCCGAAGAATTATTAGTAGGAAATAGAGCTTCCAAACTTATAGCGCCTCCAATTGCGCCTGAACGAGGCGATCTAACCTTTGTGTTAAAAGCCCTTTTACCCGACCTTAAGAAATTTGGCTATCGTATAACCAAAGAGCATAAGAAACTGCTTTTTAAAGAAATTGTCCCTTATTGGAAAGGTAAAACGGTCAGAGATCTAAAAGTTAAAAAATTCGAAGAAGCCGGGTTAACTAGTAAATTAGACCTTAGTCTAAAAGGAATTAAGCAAAAATCAAATGCATTTGGTCTTTCTACTTTAACTAAGTTATTTTTAGAAGAAAATGCCAGTAAAAAGGAAAAGATCAAGTTTTTTTTAAGATTACCTAAGATGTTTAAAGCGATAAAAGGAGGTACTGCCGATAATGTTAAAGGTCGAGGAAGATGCATTGATACTCAGGCTCATATTGTTGTTGGTCATAAAAATGTGTTAAAATACGGTTTTAAGGGAATAAAAGAGAAAGCACAAGCAAAATTAAATACAGTAGAGAACTATTCTGAAAAAAATTTTCTTAACGCGGTTATTATTGTTTGCGAAGCAATGAGAGACTTCAGTAGTAGATTTTCGGAATTAGCAACCAAAATGGCTTCCAACGAAAAAGACAAAGTAAGAAAAAACGAATTATTAAATATCGCAGATATATGTAAAAAAGTTCCTTGGAATCCTCCAGAAACATTTTACGAAGCGCTGCAGTCGTTATGGTTTACTCAAAACGCAGTTATTATAAGTTACGGAGCGGGAAGTGGAATTACACCGGGTCGCGTAGATCAACTTTTATTTCCTTATTATAATCAAGATATTAAAGAGAATTTGGTTAAAAATAAAGATACCTTAAGATTAATTGAAGAATTTCTCATTAAAATAAACAATAACATAGTAATATGGCCCAATATTATTGGTTTGCGATTAAACCATCTAGGTTCTGATATTGAGAACATTACGATTGGGGGATTAGGTCGAGACGGTCAAGATGCGACAAACAATCTGTCATACTTATTTATGGAAGCCGTAAAAAATACTAAATTGGCAACTTCAGTTTCAATTCGCTTCTCAAAGAAGAGTTCTAAAGAATTCATGGATAAAGCACTAGAATTGCATAAGCATACCAATAGCGCGGCGCTCTTTAACGACGAGGTAATCGTTGAGGCTATGGTAAGGGACGGATATTCAATAGATGCGGCTAGAGATTATTGTATCGTAGGATGTGTGGAACCAAGCGGTAACGGAGATACCTTTGGAGCTACGGGAGGATCTAAACTCTATTTTCCATCGATTCTTGATTTAGTATTCAATCGAGGAAAAACATCTTTTTTTGGCGGTCAAGATACCATAGACACAGGAGATCCCGAGGAATTTAAGTCTTTTAAAGAGTTTGTGAACGCTTTTTACGCCCAACTACAACAAATAGTCGATACTGTGGCAGAAGCTACTAATTTGAGAGACGATATATGGGCCAATCGATTTCATAATCCTTTAATCTCTTGCACTATTGATGGATGTATAGAAAATGCGCGAGATATGACGGATGGAGGTGCGCAATACAAATTTCAAGCTATTGGAGCGGGAGGATTGGGAACCGTTGTAGATTCGTTGGCTGCAATTAAAAAATTTGTCTACGAAGAGAAGAAAGTTCCAATGAAAGTATTATTAACCGCATTACGAACTAATTACAAGGACAATGAATCCTTACGACAAATCCTTAGAAACGGTCCTAAATTTGGAAACGATGACGATTATGTAGATTCTATTGCAATAGAGCTAGTGGATACATTTTGCGATATGGTTTTTAACAAAAGATTAACTCGTGGAGGGCATTTCAAAGCCAGCTTTATTTCGTATGGGCTTAATGTTTACGAAGGGGCATTAGAACCAGCAACTCCTAACGGAAGAAAAGCTGGAGAACCTTTATCAAATAGCATCTCACCTTGTAATTGTGCCGAAAAAAATGGCCCTACTGCGACTTTAAACTCGCTTGCGAAGATCGATCATACTAAAATAGGCTATGGAGACTCGTTGAACATGAGATTTCCCCCCTTTCTTGTAGGTTCTAAAGAAGGGCTCGAAGTTTTTGGGCACCTTGTAAACGCGTATTTTGAAAAAGGAGGAATGCACATTCAAGTCAATACTATGGGAACAGATTTGTTAAGAGACGCTCAACATAACCCAGAAAATTATGAAGACTTAATTGTAAGAGTATCTGGTTATGCTGCGTATTTTACGAGATTAGGCAAAGAAATTCAGGACGATATTATAGAAAGAGTAGAATTTACTCCAACCTGAAATTTTTTAACTTAATCATTAAAAATAGAGTTTAATATATGGTAAATTTACTTCTTTGTTGCTCTTGGGAAAAAGTTTCCCTTTTCCTGATTTCTTTATCAATTAAACCTTCAATATTACACAAATATTCGTATTCATCTGCAAGCACAAGAGTAATCGCAATTCCTTTTTTACTCATTCTGGATGTCCTTCCAATTCTGTGGACGTAGACTTCGGGAAATTTGGGAACGTCGTAATTAATCACGTGAGAGATATTATCTATGTCTAATCCTCTAGCAGCTACATCAGTAGCTACTAACATATTGATTTTCTTCTTTCTAAAGTTATCTAACATTTCTTCTCGCTGGAACTGCGTCATTTTCCCTGAGAGTATCCCTATATGCATTTTTATTCTTCTTTCATTTTTTAGTCTTCTAGATAACCAATCAGCCGTTTTTCTTGTATTTACGAAAACCAACGCGTGTTTTGGCTTTTCTCTCTTTAACATTTCTATAAAAGTATTGTATTTTTGTTCAAAAAGATCAATTAAATAATAAAACTGCATGGTACTTCTTACAGTCATATCGTCTTTGCTTAAATTGATGAATTCGAAGGTGTTATTGGTATGCTTTTTTACTAAGCTCCTCATATCGTGATCGAGGGTTGCTGAAAAAAGCATGAATTGGTAGGTTGATTTTATTTGACTGAGAATGTACTTGATATCTGGAGCAAATCCCATGTCCCAGAGCCTATCCGCTTCATCGAGTACTGTATATTTAATATTATTTAAGTTCAGCTTACGCCTTTTATATAAATCTATTATTCTTCCAGGTGTACCCACAATTATTTGAACTCCTCGTTCTAGTTTACTGATTTGATTGTTGATAGATACGCCTCCATATATAGTCATCGCATTGATCTCTCCATTCCCGATCCCTCGTATTACGTTAAAAACTTGTTTAGCAAGTTCACGCGTGGGCACAAGAATAAGGCATTCGTTCCTTCCTCCCTTTTTTAAGTGTTCCATTATAGGAAGAACAAAAGCGATGGTTTTTCCAGTACCTGTCTTTGACTGCACCATCACATTTCGCCCCT
>JBHLLE010000415.1:0-4446 GCA_048885945.1 Candidatus Hermodarchaeota archaeon
AATGATAGAAAAACAAAAAATAGGATTAATGCTAATGGATCGATGAAAATTATAAAATAATTACTAAATGTTATTCCTTGCTGGGCAAAAGTGTATATAATTAGAATATATGTGACAATAGTTGAGATTCCGACATACCCCTTAAATACCGTGGAATAAAATCGACCTACGCTTTCAATATCTGGAGTTACTCGATTTTTATACTTATCTAGATCTAACGAGCACATTAATCCCGCCGAATCTAAAATCCAAATAGGTGTGATTATCAGTGTAGCAATAGGTATTCCAATTATGATTGATATCCATTCTATCATTATGGGGAGACTAACCTCATCTGATCTTGTAAAAAAAAGATGATTAAATTCTCCTAAGAGGCTTATATAGATCGCAATATTAATTGCTAATAATCCAGGATACACACTGCGGATTATCATTTTTGAACCTGTTAAGTTCTTCTCTGGTTGAATAAGAAAATACTCATATCTGTTTAATTTTAATACCTTATGAATAGGAATAAGAGCTTTTGCTATTAAATGCCCAATAAAATACATTAATAGCATTATTATTATTGGAATTACTATGACTAGTATATAATCTGATATTGCACCCCCAGGATATATTGGAATTAAGTCACCTTCTTCACTAATAATCAGTAAAAAGCCAAAGCCGTATACAATCAATAGTAGAGAAAGAATTAGTGGTGCTATAAATCTTTTTTCCATTAAACGCACTTCTTTAATTATGATAATTTTTCTTAATTAGAATATTCAATTCTTCATTATAAAAACTTAATCACATTATTTAATTTCATTAATCATATTACTAAATTCATTGAAATTTTTAGAGAAAAATTTAGGTATCTATTAAAAAAAATTAGATTTTCTGAATTTTTCGAATATTTTTTACAATATATATCTTTAAAAAGTTATCTTTTGTCAGTTTTCCATTAACACTCAATTTATCGCCTTTCTTTATATTACTCTCATCGTATAACTTTTCACTTATTCTAAGTAAAAATTTTTTTATCTCTTTTACATCTTCTTCTCTAAATTCGCTCTTTTTTTTAATTCTTGGGCCAACTTTTACGTTTTTCAATTCAATAAGAAAATAAATTGTCTCGTATTCTTGGAAAATCTGTTGCTTCTTTTCTATTTCTGTTATTTCTCCTTCGTATACTGTTATGCTTTTCTCAACTAAGTCTAAATATTGAAAGTCCCCTGAGCTTTTATCGATTAACTTAATTGTTCCTAATTCCTTTCCGTTTTTTTCAGTACCAATACTAGATGTTAACCCTATAGACTCAATTCTTTTTTGAAAATCTTTTGGCAATACAGTTAAATTCCAATCCTTTAACTTAAAATAGTTTTCCTTTAATGAAAATATGAAACCAATCCAGAAATGACTACAAAATCCCATATTCGACCCAATTTTACAATCACAATCTCTCTCGGGATTATGTATATTATCATCTCTCATTGATAAAAATGAAGTGACCTCCCAATTCCAACCTCTAAAAGATAATTCAATTTCGTGATTATCAAGATTTACAACCTTAATAGATTCAAGTGATTCTCTATCTTCACCATCTATCTTCTTTATTGCTAAATCAATTTCCTTTGAGATAATCTCCAATTCCTTAAGTTTCAACAACTCCTTTAACTCTTCTTCTGATAACGAATCAAGAATGAATTCAATTAACTCTGATTTTTTAAGTTTTGAATATCCTTTAATTTCAAAATCTCTACAGATTTCTTTTAATTCTTTTATGTTTAAAGATACCAATAGATAACTTAAGTAGGTTTTATCTTTAATCTTGCGTGGCATTCTATTCAGCTTAAAAAATTATAATTCTATAAGAATTTATATTTCTAAGGTCTTTAAAATAATAATTTGAAATTTAGATTTATATTTTTAATTATTTATCCATTGGTCCTAATTATACTATCATTGATTTATTCAATAATTATGATATTATCCATATGAATTTCATTATCATTCTTATGCTAACTACAAAATGTTCAATTTCGTACAAATTTGAATAGAAAAAATGTAGGATTTTAAAAAAATATCTATAAAATATAGATAAATTTGAAAATATTAATGGTGTGATAATGTTTAAATACGCAACTATAATCTTTTAATAAAAAGGTTATTTAATTAAATAATTATTTAAGTAAAAAAAAAACCAACATAAGAGGTAATGAAAAAAATGTTTGGATACATTGGTGATTTTTTGCGGAATTTATTCCAGATCAAGTTTGGAGAGGAAACTAGCTTAAGCGCTTTTGATTTTGAGAGGTCATTTCACAACTTTTTAGCTCATTCCGATAAAAAACCTCATGGAAAATATAAATGGGGTGAAATTGATAACGAAAGTTCTGATGATTTCCAAAAATCACTTAAAGAGTATTTTAAATAGGTTATAATATAAATATTTTATATTTTTCTAATTTTTGATATTTTTTGATTTTTAGTTCTCTATTCTTAATTATCCAAGTTTTGGGTATCTAATTATTATTTTTTTTATGAATAAACGATATAAATTATAAATGTTATAGTGAATATGAGATTTAATGAGACTTATCACTTTTAGTAAAATAAGATTATGTAAATTTAAGAAAGAAAAACCTTAACGAATTGCAATCTCCAAATAAATTATTAAAAGATATTAATAAAATTGGGAAAAAAGAGACCATTAAAAGGCTTCACAATCTTTATTCTGCAGCTGATAAAAAAAACATAAGAATAAGGATTCTAGAAATTTTAAATCAACTACAAGACGAATCTCACTTTGAAGAAATTGAGAATTATTTTATTTCTGACGAAGATCCTGACGTAAGAATAGAAGCTGCAAAATTATTAGCTTTTAATTACAATAAAAAAAAAGGAAAAGCAATTAAACCATTGATTTGGGTCTTAGAAAATGAAAAAAAACCCGAAATTAGAAACATGGCGTTACAATTATTAGTACCCCTTGCAAATCAGAATGATTATAGAGAAGAGATTATTGAGAGTCTTAAAAAAATCTTAAAAAATAATGACGATTTTTTGAAAATGGAAGCTGTGCAAGCACTAGGATTTCTAAAAGATAAATCTGCCATTGATAACTTGTTAGATCTTCTAAAATCCTCTAAAAGACAAATTAAAATTCGAACAATTCAAGCGTTAGGTGAGTTTAAGAATGTTTTACCAGTAAATAAGCTAAAACCTCTCCTTATAGAGAATCTAGGAGAAAACAGTTATGATGTTTGGAAATTTTCATTTGATTTATTAAAAAAAATTTTAGATAAAAATGTTTTAATCTTAAATTTCTTAAAAGAGTTAGAAGATACTGAAAATTCGAATAATATAGAAAAAATTGGATATTTAAGACAAGGAATTATTAGAGCATTGGGTGAATTGGGTGATAAAAGAGCAATTCCTATAATAATAAATGCCTTAAAAGATTGGTATTATTGGGTAAATGAAGAAGCTATAGTTGCCTTAGATAAGATCGAACCTAAATGGAAGAGTAAATATCGATCTGAATTAAAAAAAAAACATATTAGATTTTAAACTTATATTATCTTAAAAGACTGTAATAAGAAAGTAATAAAAGAAATATTAATATTAAACTTAAATAAAATGTAATTAAATTTGACTTATTCAATTTTTAGATTATTTTTTAGTTCTTCAGCTAATAAGTTTAATTTATTTGCCATAGTTGTTATTTCCTCCATGGAAGCGGTCTGTTCTTCCGTAGAGGCACTAATTCCTTCCATTGAAGCTGTGGCAATTTGAATTTTATCTATAATTATTACAATTTTCTGTGATGTATTCTCAACAGCTGTTTTTGATTCATCTGCTAGCTTACGAACTTCATCTGCAACTACAGCAAAACCTTTCCCATATTCTCCCGCTCTTCCCGCTTCAATACTTGCGTTTAAAGCAAGTAAATTAGTTTGATCTGCAATGTTTTTAATTAAGAGCATCACTTTATATAAATCCTCTGTGGAGATCATTATTGCTTGTGTTTCATTGCTGATTTCTTGTACCGTAAATGCAATTTCTTCAGATGATGCATTTACTTCATTAGCACTTGCAGCTAATTCTGTTGCCATATTTGATGTATCAATACTCACATTTTGGGATGAATTTATTACTTTTTTTAGAGCAATCATAGATTTATCAAGCTGTAACTCGATATTTGCTACAATTCCGATTACAAGTAATATAGAAAGATAAACTGTGGCAATAGAGTTATTTAAAAATAATGCAAATTCAACATTAAAATTGGGATTCAGTTGAAGTAAAAGTCCTGCTGCAGCTGTTATAGCACACGACATAAAAAGCAGTTTGGTTGGTGATTTTGATTTTAAATAAATACGCAATAACATTATTGAAGCGATTATTAATATAATTATTAAAATAATCATCGTAGCTATTATAGCTGGGCTAATAACGACA
>JBHLLE010000416.1:0-4439 GCA_048885945.1 Candidatus Hermodarchaeota archaeon
CGCCGATTCCATCTGCATTATATTAACCATGACTGCAAGGAAAGTACCTAAGAGGAAGCTAATTGTTATGTAGAGAAAAACCTGCCCTAAAAGCATCATCGTAAGATACCTTTTACTAGCTCCAATTGCTTTCAATGTACCAAACTCTGGAATCTTCTCTTGGATTGATTGATACATGACAACAGTTAATATAATAATAGATACAAAGAAACCCATGCCGACTAAGATATATATAGCACCACCTAAACCCCCTTCATTCACAATCATATCGTATGTATTTTCCTTTAATTCTTCTTTAGTAAAGACATCAACATCTTCGATGAGTTCTAAATCTTTCAAATCATCTAATTCGTCTCTTAAATCCTCAATGTCGCTATGAGAATCTAATTCAACAGCAAATGTACTACTCCAATTTCCTAGATATGGAGCTGCTTTTCTTGCGGTATCTAAAGATGCCCAAATATATGGATTGAACATAAAGCGGGCGTTTTTACAAAATCCAACCACTTCCATATCTTCCCTACCTACTTGCAATTTATCGCCTATCTTTAGATCAGGGAAATAGTTTTTCAAGCTTTGATCAACTATAATTGTATCATCTCTCTCTAAATCATCAACATCTCCTTTGATAACATTCCAGGGTTCGATTACTTCACTATCGAGTTCATAACCTATTAAAAACGCATATCCAACTTCTTCTTTCGTTTGAACATCGAACTGCTCGTATATTAATCTCTCTATATCTTCTATTTCGTTCAAATTCTTGATTGCGTTATATGTATCGTCATCAATAAAGCCACCATCGAGAAAATTATCGTTGTCTTCTTGCCTTATCCAAGTATCAGATTCAAATCTATCAAATAGTTCAGATGATTGAGTCAGCACTCCATTGAACATTCCTGCGCTATATTGAACCAAGAATACGCTTACAGATAATCCAATCAAGATTAAAAGAAGCTTTCCTTTTTTATGAATTAAATCTCGATACATTAAATTTACCATTTCTCAATCACGCTCTAAAAATTATTGCTGGATCGGATGTGTGAACCTTTCTTATTGAAAACATTGAACAAAAAATTCCTAACCCTAAAGAAATTCCAAACAATATCACTGCAATCAAGGGGTTAACTACTACTGGAACCGCAGAAAACCAAGTCAATTGAGGTGCTATGAGAATAGCTATAATTACGGATAAAAGGAAACCTACTGAAACGACTAGAACCGTTTGGCTAACTAATATTTTATTTATAAATCCATTACTTGCTCCTAATGCCTTCATCGAAACTAATTCAGGAATTTTGTCAACAACAGATTGATATAAAGTAATGGCAATTAAAATAATAGTTACAAGAAATCCCATAGCTGCCAATATACCTATGCTATAAATTAATCCATAATCGTATAATATGTAATCGGTAGTTGATTCCTTCATATCTTCTGCAGATACTACTTTTATCTCATCGTTAAAGTTTTTTAGCCGTTCCTTTAATTGACCCGCTGAATAACCTGACTTTAATTTAACGCCTAAAAACGTACTTTCGTTGTCTAAATTGAAGAGCCTTTTCGCAGTGTCATAGTTCATCCACATAACTGGATTACCGAAATGCTGTACATTTTCGGTAAATCCTTTAATTTTGATTTTTTCATCAAACTGACCAGCTTTTAATTTAGAACCAACTTTCACTTCGGGAAAGAATTTTAATATAATTCTGTCTACGATTGTGTTATTATCATTTCTTATATCGCTCGCGTCGCAATCAATACAATTCCAAGGTTGTAGATACTTAGAACTTCCCTTTTCCAAAGCAATTACGTTAACACCTTCGTCCTCATCCTTGTATTCGACACCAAGCCAAAGATTTATAATTTTATCAACTCCTTCCACTCCGGAAATTGAATTCACTTTTTCGTACATCTCGTCAGAAACCGAACCTTCATTCAATATATTTTCTCTATTGCTTTGTATGATATATACATCGTATTCCGCATGGTCGATTAAAGAAGTTCCTTGTTCCACCATACCTACCGTCATACCAGTACCAACATGTACCATCAATAGACTAACCATTATACCTAGAATCACTAGAATTATCCTGAATTTTTCACTTAGAAGATCCTTTATTGTGATATTGACCATTTAACACATCTCTAATCTTTATTATTAAAAATTTAGTTTATTTTTTATTTAATTAGTCTTAAGTAAAAATTACATTAGGTTTAATTAATTATTTTTAGAGTCCGATTTTTATATTTGAATTACCTAAAAATTGGACTCCATAAATTATAAATATAAATTTTATTGCTAAAGATTTAGATACAATAAAAAGTTAAGAACAACTTATTTTAAAATGAATTTTTAGAATTTTTTATGGATTAATTTTTTTTACTCTTCTTACTTTAGATTAACATAAATTTATTGATATTAAACATTCAAAATGGAGTATAATTAAATAATGACAGATTTAAAAATTGAAATTACATATTTTGAAAAAGCAGGACCGATTAACACAGATAATGCTTTAAAAATAGCAAAAAAGTATGCAGAAAAATTTAATATAAAGGATATCATCTTAGCTAGTACGACAGGAATCGTTGCAGAAAAAGCTTACGAAGTTTTTGATATAAATACTTACAATGTGGCGATAATAACGCACGCTTATTATTTTGTAAATAGTCAGTTGAGGCAAGAATTTCCCGAAGAAAAAATAGAAGCATTAAAACAGAAAGGACTTAAAATCCACATTGGAACCCATGCGATGAGTGGTATTGAAAGAGGAATAAGACTTAAAAAAGAAGCGTGGATTTTTGTTGACTTATTGGCAAAAATGTTAGGTTTTCATTTCTGTCAAGGTGTAAAAGTCTGTATTGAAATCGCAGCTACAGCTTGCGATGCAGGATTGATTCCGGACTTAGATCGCGATATAATTTGTGTTGGTGGTACGGGTCAAGGTGCTGATACAGTTTGTCTTATAAAACCTGCACCAACTAGCGAATTCAAAAGTCTTAGAGTAAAAGCGATTTTAGCTAAACCGTTCAATTTTTAATTTATTATAAAAGTTTTTTTAATATTTAATAGATATACATTAAAAGAACATGCCCAACCAAGATTATATAGATAAGATAAAGAAAATTCGAGAATTTTTTTCAGATTTGGTTCATTACACACCTTTAGAATTAAATCACACTTTTTCGATTATGTCTAATAATTCGGTATATTTGAAATTAGAAAATTTTCAAAGAACGGGAGCATTTAAGATTAGAGGGGCCTACAATAAAATTTCAAAACTAACCGAAGAAGAAAGAAAAAAAGGAGTAATTACAGCTTCGGCAGGAAATCATGGACAAGCGGTTGCTTTAGCCGCAAATCTTTTTAACATAAAATCTATTGTAGTTGTTCCTGAGGGCGCTCCTATTGTTAAAATCGAAGCTATAAAAAATTATAATCCCAATGGAGAAATCATTGAATATGGTTTGAGATACGACGACGCTTACAATAAAGCTTTAGAAATTAGGAATAAAACGAACTCAACATTCGTACACGCTTACGATGATGAGCAAGTTATAGATGGTCAAGCCACAATTGGATTAGAGGTTCTTGAACAATTACCTGATGTTGATTACATATTCTGCCCTATTGGAGGGGGTGGATTGATCAGCGGTATAAGCTCTTATTGCAAGCAAAAAAATAAAGATGTGAGGATAATTGGAGTTCAATCGAGGCAAGCTCCTTCCATGCATTATTCTTTTAATAAGAACGAAATCAGTACAAAAGAATTGAAAGAAACGATATGTGATGGTATTGCTGTTAAACAACCCGGAAAAATAACTTATAATCGTATAAAAAAATATGTTGACGATATTGTACTTGTATCTGACGAGGAAGTTGCGAATACAATTCTGCTCTTATTAGAAAGGGCAAAATTATTTGTAGAGGGGGCTGGAGCAGCAGCATTAGCAGCAGTACTATATAAAAAAGTAAATATTAAAAATAAGAAGATAGTCGTTATAATTTCTGGTGGTAATCTCACTCCTAACCTAATGAATAGAATTATAACTAAAGGATTAATAAAAGGAGGACGTTTGGTTAAATTTAAAACAAAGCTTCCCGATATCCCTGGTGAATTGTTAAAGGTATTAAAAATTATAGCAGAAGAGAAAGGAAATATAATTTCAATTATTCACGACAGAGAACGCTTAGAACTCGAATATAAGATGACTGAAGTTATTATTGAGTTGGAGTCAAGAAATCAAGAACATATTAATCAAATTATAAATAAATTAAGAGATTCTTATGAAATTGAAATTCTAAAATTTTAATCTTATTTTTGATTCCCAAATCTATCTTGTAATATAAGTATAATTCTGGATTGTAGAATCTTATTTTTGCTAGGCTAGCTTCCGAAATATTTATCTAAATACGCTATATCGTATTTTATATT
>JBHLLE010000417.1:0-4434 GCA_048885945.1 Candidatus Hermodarchaeota archaeon
AGGATTTTATTAGATACAAATATTATCATTGGAAGAGAAGATAATAAAATCCTTAACGAAGATTTACAGATTTTATTGAGAATTCTTAGTAAATTAAACATAACTCTTATTGTACATCCAAAATCCATAGAAGATATTGAAAGGGATACAAATCAAGAAAGAAAAAAGATTACTCTTTCAAAATTTAAAACTTATGAGATTTTAACAGATTTTCCAAATTATTCTGAGGATTCTCATTTTATTGGAATTATTGGCGAGCCTAAAAAAGTTAATGATCAAATTGATTATTCTCTTTTATATTCTGTTTTTCGAAATGCCGTTAACTTTCTACTTACTGAAGATCTTGACCTTCTAAAAAAAAGTATTAAGTTAGGGATTGATGATAGAATTTTGACTATATCTGATGCTCGATCTTTGTTTGAAAAAGAATTACCAAAAAAGATTAGACTTCCTCCTGCTATTAAAAAAACGACAATGGCTCAACTTGACTTAAAAGATCCAATTTTTGACACTTTAAGAGAAGATTACAAAGAATTTGATGAATGGTTCATTAATAAAGCTAGAAAGGGCCGAGAATGTTGGATTTATCAAAGAAATAACGGTACTTTAGGAGCCGTTTTAATCTATAAAATTGAAGATGAGTCTATCCCTTCAATCCCTCCTTTATCGCGAGTGAACAGGTTAAAAATAGCAACTATGAAAGTGAGTTATTTAGGATATAAAATTGGAGAATTATTATTAAAATTAGCGATAGAATTAGCAATAAAAAACAATTTAACTGAAATATATTTAACACATTTTACGAAAGAGTCTGACTATCTAGTGAATTTAATTGAAGAATATGGTTTCAAAAAAATTGGCATAATAAAAGGTTCTAACGGAGAGGAAGATCTTTTTTTGAAAAAAATATTCCTTAAAGAGGAAGATCTTGGAACACATTCGCCAATTGAAATCTCAAAAAATTTTTATCCTAATTTATATGATGGAATTGAAGTGAAGAAACATATTGTTCCAATTCAACCGGTATATCATGATCGATTATTTACCGATTTTCCTAAAAGACAATCTAAAATAAATGAATACGCTGGAAGATTTATAATTGAAGGAAATACAATCAAGAAAGCATATCTTTGTCATGCATCTTCACAAAAAATGAATCAAGGAGATATTATAATTTTTTATCGATCAAAAGATCTTCAGAGTCTTGTTTCTTTAGGGATTATAGAAAAAATATACTATGACAAACAAGACCAAAATGAAGTTGCATCGATTGTTGGCAAGCGAACTGTATATTCTCTTTCTGAAATTAGTGAACTCGTAAAAAAACCAACAACCGTTATTTTATTTAATCATCATTTTCATTTTAGAAGATTTATTCCGTTAAAAGAGTTAAAAAGCAAAAAAATTATCAAAGGAGCTCCTCAATCTATCATGGAAATAGATCACGATATATATTTAAATATTAAGAAAAGGGGTGGTATAGATAAACGTTTTACTTTCCATTAAGCCAAAATATGTAGAGGAAATAAAAAGGGGTAACAAGAAAGTCGAATTTCGCAAGTCGTTATTCAGCAAGGAAAAGATTAACAAAATTGAGAAGATCTATATCTATTCGAGTTCGCCAGTTAAAAGAATAGTCGCTAGATTTTTCTTGAGCGAAATTATAGAAGATCATCCTAAAATTCTTTGGCGTAAATTTAACCATTTTTCCGGTATAGAGGAATCTGAATTTTTTAACTATTTTAAAGAATGTAAAAAAGGATTAGCTATTAAAATCACAGAAATTAAATTTTTTAAGACGCCTTTAGATCCCAAATCTTTAATTCCAAATTTTGTAGCTCCCCAATCCTTTTGTTATATTGACGATTTGGAATTGAATAATAACATTTTAACATTTACATAACAATTTTGCTTATAGCTTAGCTTATTATTTATAAATATAAGTTATTAGTTGGAGGATTGAAAGGTTAATCATTTTTTATCAAATTAATAGCTTATATTTATCCAATTTTTATAATAATTTTACTTTAAAATTAAGTGATAACATTAATATAGATTAGAAATTGTTTTAAATCCGATTAATATTATCTATTAAGATTTGATCTTAAACAATTTAAAAGATTACTATTATCATTGTAAATCTCCTCACGATAAAAAGGATGAGTTTAAATATTTGGGTTTCCATATATATATTGAGATGACTGAATTAACTCCTAACCCAAATAAAAAATCAATTAAGAAATTTTTTGGAATCGTGAAATGGTTTAATAATAAAATGGGTTATGGTTTTATTCAGACCCAACAGGGTCGAGATGTCTTTGTACATCATTCTGCAGTCCAAATAGAGAATTTAGGAGCTTATAAAACTCTAAAGGAAGGAGACCGTGTAAAATTTGAACTAGTTGAGGAAAAAAAAGGACCACAAGCAATAAATGTTATTAAAATAACTAAAACTAATCTAATTCCAAATCAAATTATTCAGAAATTGAGCAACAAGGAACTTGATCCTTCTACTGCGATTGAATATTTAAAAACAATCATTGAAACAAGTAATATAAAAGCAAAAAGGCTCGAAGCTCTTGAAGAACTCAGTAAAATACCTCCTAAAAATGATAAGATATTTAATATTCTGGAAAATATCTTGTTATCCGATAAGATTGAAGACATGAGGATTTTTTCAGTAAAAATTCTTATCAATAAATTCTTAAATAAAGCACGAGAAGTTCTAAAATGGGTAATTGAACACGAAAAATCGATTAAAATCCTTTTAAATATCTATAAAACATTAAAACAAGAGAATTCGGACACTTCTAAAAAATTAATTGAAGAAATGGCAAAAGAGATTGGAAGCGAATTATTACATAAGCATGGTATAGAACCAATGGAAGCAATGGGATTAGAGTTTTTAGAAAGAATCACAGGAGTAAAAGCTGTAAAAGGGGGTTACATGGATTACGACGTTCTTTCATTTAATATATACAATAATCATATAAATACCTTAAAAATTTATGAGATTGATTTTAGTTACTTTAAGGAAAATGAAATTCGTAATATAGCTTTTTTAGAATTATTTCCTTATTTAGAATCTCTTGAAATTAGTCATTGTTATCCCAAAGAAATTAGTGGATTGGAAACATTAACAAATTTAGAACGTCTCAACTTAATGGCAAACAAAATAACGGAGATCAAAGGACTAGAAAACCTTACTGGTTTAAAAGAATTAAATCTTAGTTGGAACCAAATTTCTGAAATAAGAGGACTTGATACCTTGAAGAGCCTTGAACAATTAATTCTCAACAACAATCAAATTTCAGAAATTAGGGGTCTCGAGCATCTTACTAATTTACGAATGTTATATCTTGATGAGAATCTAATCTCAGAGATGAAAGGACTTGATTCATTAAAAAGACTAGAAATATTAAACCTTGACAATAATAAAATCACAGAAATCAAAGGTCTTAACTTATTACCAAGTTTGCGAATTTTTCACCTTGATTTTACAAAAGTTAGAGACTTTTGGGAGAATTATGAAGAATTTCGAAAAAATCATCCCCACATACAAATTAGTTAATATAACTCTAAATAAAAAAAAATAAAAAAAAGTTTTTAAGATACTGTTAGATCTTTTTCTTTTTTAAGTAAATCAATTGCTTTTGGTGCAAGTACAATAGGTATTACTATAGGAGCTATAATTGCAGCCATAATAAACCAAGATTCTATATGTATTCCATTTGCCTGAGCTTTTTCTTGTTTTAATTGATCTTCTTCTTCTTCAGTGGGATCCGGGAGCTCAATAGGTCCTTGATGTGGGGAATTAACCCATTGATTTGGATTAAAAGCCTCGAGATTTTCACCAAGACCTTGTTTTTTAGCTTGATCTAGGGACCATTTCATTGCACACGCAGTGTAATACACAGCCCAGTTAAGAACAATTTCTAATGTGTTAAAATATTCCCTGTATGTTAGAGCATTTGTTATAATTGGAGTATCATCTTCTCTATACTCCATATCATAATTTATATATCCACTATCAGTCTTTGAAAGACATTCATCTTTTATTATCTTCTTAGTATCACTATTAATATATAATCCTTTTTTATTAAATCCATCAGCGTAACCACTTCCGTCCAATTGACCAAAACTTTTGTCGATAGTCTTTTGCGCTAGTTGAACAACACACGAAGCTGGCGGTATATTCGATGGTATTGGTCCTGTATCTTTTCCAATACGTTTTAAGTTGATTATAAAAAAACTCGAATATTGGACTTCTTTATATCTTCTAAATACTACTTCTTACTTTACTTTAGAGGCGTGCCATACCGGAGATAATGTAGACGATCTCAAACTATATTATAGTTATAAAACGAATATTTCTCAATCGATCAACTTGTACCTGTTTAAAAAAGTTGTTGGGGTGTGTTCCTGAGCAAAGAT
>JBHLLE010000418.1:0-4416 GCA_048885945.1 Candidatus Hermodarchaeota archaeon
GTTAAAATATATAATTTTCAATATTCTCATAGACAGAGATCTATATAAAAGAGTCAAGGTAAAAATTGATTTATTCTATATTCAAAATATGGATTCTATAAAATTATAAGAACCTAATTTGAAAAACTTATATAATACTAAATATTTCTTTTTATGAGAGCATTAAAATAATTTTATTATAATTTTTTAAAATGACGTAATCGGTTATTAATAACTAGCTTTACAATATAAATAAAATGTTGAATAAATCATATATTTAGAATTTTTTAACTTTTAAAATAGAACATTCAACTTAAAAATTTATATTATATATACTATAAGGAGAAAGATCTATATACCAATTAAATTATAAATAGAGAATATTAAATATGCCGACTTTTGGACATATATGCTATGGTTTATGTCTTTTAATTCCAATTCTATACTATACAAAAACAGATCAAAAACCATTTAATTATAAAGTTGCATTTATCTTTCTTGCAAACAATATATACGGTCCAGATCTTGTAGGTCTTTTCTTTGTAATTCCGACTCATAATATTTTGGGTTTTGCAATAATGGCTATTCCGTTATCTCTTGTATTTTCATATAGCTCACGATTTTCTTTGATTAAATCAGATAGTGCTTTTCCATTAAAATTTATTGATGAAGGTATTAGAGAAGTAAACTGGAAAAATTCTTACTTTATAACGGTAGCAGGAGGAATTTCCCATTTTTTTATTGATCAATTTTATCATTGGGAAAAAGAAATGCATGTTTGGCCGGGTATAGATATCACTCACGACGAAATGCTTTCATGGGGTGGAACAGCATATCATGTTATTAGTCCTTTAATGATAATAGGAGATGTGGTAATTGTAAGTTCTATTTTACTCTCGCTCTATTGCTTTAAGAAAGGTTATAAAGAAACTTTAATCCTACTTTTAATCTCTACAATCATTACAGTACTTCTTATGGTTTTTGTATCAACAGCAATATTTTGGGCTGAGCGTGAATTCGGTGCAATGGTGCATTGTTTTGTTTATGTATTAATTCCACTCTTTTTACTAATGTATGCTGCTCGCGATGTAAAAGATAATCCAATTGAAACTCCCGATGTACCTAAAATACAACGAAAATCTCTATTAAAAATTGTTGCATTTATCTCAATTTTATTTGCTTTGTTTATGATATTATATTCTTATTTTGCTATAACCTCTGCTGGTTATCTTGCTGAGCTTATTGCTGAAGATTTAGGTGGAAATATCGCTGAATTAACAATATCAGTTACCATTCTTGGATATATATACATGACATTTGCAGTTATTTTACTAATCGCTTCCATAGGACTTCTATTTAAAATTAATATCTGTAGGTATTTGGTAATTGTTATTTGCTTATACTTTTTTATCTTTGGATTTCCATTAGCTATAGCACTGTTCCTATGTGAAAAGGATGTAAAATCGATTTTTGGGAAGCAAGTGGAAGTTTAATACTTAATTTTTTTTTTTATTTTAATAATTCCTACTTTTAATTAATTATTTGTCACTAACCTTTCCTAATCTGAAATTTCTTGAAAATATTTTTAATCATTCTAATTTAAATTTATTTTAATTGAATAAATAAATGTCTAGATAATCTCTACTATTTATTTGTTGAGGGATAACATGAAAAATATCTTAATTACTGGAGGTACCGGATTTATTGGTTCTCATTTAGTTAAAAGATTGAATAGTATGGGACATAAGCTGAAATTACTCGTAAGAGAAACGAGTGATTTATCTCCTTTTGAAGGATTAAGTAATATAGAATATTTTTATGGAGATGTACGAGATAGTAAAAGCTTATATCAAGCGGCTGATGGTGTTGATTTAATTTTTCATCTAGTTGCCTATGTTAAAATCTGGGCTAAAGATCCATCTATTTTTGATGATATTAATATTGGTGGAGCTGAAAACATTGCTAAAGTTGCTTTAGAAAAAGACAAAAAACTTATTTATATCAGTAGTTTTATGGCTATCGGTTTTAATCCAATTGATAATAAAGAACCTCTTGATGAAACACACGAACATAATGAGGATTTCTTTAATAGCGACTATGAACGAACGAAATATTATGGAAAAAAGAAAATTGAAGAATATATTCAAAAAGGACTTAAAGCAATCCTAATTTCTCCTGGTTTTGTTTATGGCCCTGGTGACTTTAATATTTATGGTCAAATGCTAATAGACATATGCTCAGAAAATTTTATGGGATTACCAGGAAAGGGAAATGCACTTTTTTGCATGGCATATATTAATGATGTAATTGATGGATTGATTAAAGTCATGGATCGAGATGACATTATTGGAGAACATTTCATTCTTGGAGGGGAAAACGTAGCAGTTGGCGATTATTTAGATTTAATAGCTGAAATAGCAGATGTAAAGAAACCTAGACATGTACCTATGGCTTTAGGATGGGCTTTTGCTAAAGCATGTGAAGCTAAGGCAAAAATTAATAAAAAAATGCCAGAAATAGTATGGCCTATGTTAAGAGGTATGAAATACAATTGGGCTTACTCTTCACAAAAGGCAATTAATACTTTAGATTATAAAATAACACCGTTAAAAAAAGCTTTAAAGGATACTATTGACTGGTATCAAGATTATCTTGAAAAAGAAAAAAACAAAAAATAAGGTTATACAAAATGTTAGAAGAACAATTATCAAGTCAAATTTTAAATAAAAATGCTTATAAAACGGATATCGCTAAAAGATACACAACATTTCTTTCGCAATATCCGGAAATTTTCTCAGATTTAATTTATGGTTCCGTCTTTGATTTTGCGTTATATGATTCATTAGATTCGTATGATAATCGATCTCCTGTTGATGTGTTTAATGTGTTGCGCAATGACCAAGGAATCGAAATTAAACCTGGAAGGGCTCAAGATTCAGATTTAGAACTTGCACTTTCAGTAGATGCCGTCGAAAAATTAATCCAAACAGACGATAAAGTAGTATATGCGCAACTTCTAGGAAGTTTTTACAACGACCCTGACGAAGAGCAAGGATGGATTGATTTCGTATTGAATAAAAGAACTCAAACCATAATTGATATGGGCTACGGAAGATTTGCTAGAACTGCTGGAATCTTAGAAGATGAAGACGATGTATATAGTATGTAATATCTTTTTTTTTCAAATTTCATTTTAAATTGGAAGTAAATAATACTATAAAGGTAAATAGTTAAAATGTCGAAACCAAAAGAATTAATAATTAAAAATAAATACACTGGTGAGGTTATAGACTCTATACCCGCTGATACACCAGAATCTGTTAAAGAAAAAATTAAAAAAGTAAACGAAAATCAAAAGCTTTTAAAAGAGATGGATTTTTTTGAACGAGCCAACCTTCTCTCTAAATATGCAAGTAAGCTCAGATTTAATAAAAATAAGTTAAAAGAATTGATAGTTGCAGAAGGAGGACTGCCCATTAAGTATTCTGAATGGGAACTGTCAATTGTTACCCAGGGATTTAAGTTCTGCGATTGGTATTGGCCCTTTCTCGAAGATAAACCTTTAACAAGCATAGAAGGAGAACAACTTGCGAGAATAAGACACGTACCTCAGGGAGTAGCAGCATGTATTTCCCCTAGAAATACTCCTATTAGTCTTCCACTTTACCAATTAGGTGCGAATTATCTTGTAGGAAATGGAGCGATTGTTAAACCATCTACAGCTTGTCCTTTAACGATGTTAAAGGCGTATTCTATGATGGAAGATATGAATTTACCTGGTCTTGAAGCATTGGATATAGTCATTGCTCCAGGTGAATGGGCTGTGGATTTATTTCTTGGGTCTCCACTAATTAAAACTTTAATGACTATTACGGCATCTCATACGGCAAAAGATATTTTAGTTCGGTATGCAAAAATATTGAAAAAAACGGTTGATAAATCAATGGGAGTTGCTATGTATACTCAACCCTTCAAAAATTTCTTTTTTGAATGTGCAGGAAACGATGCGGGTATAGTTATGGATGATGTAAACTTAGAGCAGGTAGCTAAATGGAATTGCATGGCAAGTTTTACTAATTCTGGTCAACAATGTTTTTCGATGAAGAGAATAATTGTTCATAAAGATATCTATGACGATTACATCGAATGCTTAATAAAAGAAATGGATAACTTAAAATATGGAGATCCTACTGATCCTGACATAGATATTGGTCCTTTAGGTAGTAGAAGAATCTTAATGATGATGGAAGTCATGGTTGAGGACGCGAAGAAGTATGGCGCTAAAATCTTTACAGGGGCTGAAAAAGTGGATACTGGTGATGATTATGGGCTATTTTATAAACCAACATTGGTTGAAATTAAGCCAGAACTATGTGTAGACTTGACTAAGGCTCCGTTTTTATGGAGAGAAGAAGCATTCGGCCCGGTTAGATCAAT
>JBHLLE010000419.1:0-4413 GCA_048885945.1 Candidatus Hermodarchaeota archaeon
GCCCTCAATTACAAAATCTGAACCCTTAATAATGTTCTTTACATTATTTGGTACAATCTTATCATTTATAATCTCAATATTACAATCAGGATTTAATTCACATAATTTCTCGTATGCACTCTCAGTTTTTCGTCTACCTACATCTTTTGTAAAATGTAGAATCTGCCTATGCAAATTTGAAGTTTCTACTCTATCAAAATCCACTATCTGCAAATGACCAATTCCAGCTGCAGCAAGATAATAAGCTGCAGAAGATCCTAAAGCTCCAAGGCCAACTAAAGTTATTTTTGAATTTAATAATTTCTCTTGACCTATACCTCCGATTTCTTTTAATACAATCTGTCTTGAATATCTTTTAATTTGAGCTTCTGATAAATTCATCTTCATTCATTTTGGTAATGAGGATTAATATAGATATTTCTTTGGTTTATATAAAATAAGCTGCAACTATTGCATACTTCTATATCTTAATTATTAAGTTTATTCATAGATATAGTGAATATTTTTGAGAATTATAATTTATAATTATAACTGATTCAAGATTTTAAATTTAGAGCTTATTATGTGAAAAAAACAATAAATTGTAATGAAAACAATAATATATTCAAATTTCTAAGATTCTAGTGGTGATAATATGGAAAAAAATGAAATAAATAAACTGAGATGCAAAAGATGTGGAAATATAATTGAAACTATCCCAGTACAATGCGGGTATAGCATAAATTTAAATGAGGACTCTGGTGAATGGGAGTGCTATATGGGACCAAAACATGGTATGATGCGATTAAGTGAAATGATTTGTCTAAAATGCTTGGAATTGGAGTGTTATCCTTAAAAAAAGAAATTAAAAATAAATTCAATATTCTTCATTTTTAAAACATTTAAGATTCTAAAATTCTATTAAAATAGCTAATGGTGGCAAAATAGAATTTATAATCAATTAGAAGGGAGGATTATTTTAAATTTTGTATTATTATATTAGATAATTTAAACTTACCACCTTCCTCATTTTTAACCAAATTATAAAAATCACATTTAAAGCAATCCTTGTATTTTTGAGCAAAGGTGCCTTGAACCTGGGATTCACATAGAGTTCCTGATACAATCCAACAACATCTACCAGCATTTCTACCATCATGTATCGCATTCAATTTTGCTTCAGTTGAAGCAGGGCAAATTCCAAGTGATTCAATATTATTCCCATTTTCTTCCCGACCGCAATTTTTAACTTCCCAACAATTTTTTTTCATTAAATCACCAATATTTTTATACAAACCACATAGTCTAAGCTCTTTTAAATTCACAAGAAAATTGAGAGTTATGTTTCATTGACACGGACTCATTAATATTATTAATTTAAAGAATGAACTTTTAATTGTAAAGTCAATATTTTTTAAATTAAACAGAAATTTTTTTTAGAACCTATTTTATTACATCACTTATTCTAATTAAAGGATTTTTGGCGTTTCTGGAGGATTTCCAAGCATTTCTAACAATATTTCTCGGAAATTATCAAAATGACCGGGTAAGACTTTTTGCACATAAAACGCTTCTCCCATTTGAATATCAACCTTACGACCAATGGTGCTTGCAAAGGATTTGAACAATCTCTTGGTATACTTTGAGAGCTTAATTAATTCTTTTGGTGACACATTTGCTGGATCTATGCCCTTACCTGGTGCGAAAAGGTCTGCTATAAGTGATAATGTCGCTTCAAACTTTAGTAATGCTTTAATCTTTTTTTCAAATGTCAATGAAATATCCACATAACAATTAGGTTGATGACCAAGTAGACCCATAAACCATACTTCAGAACATTTATAAGGATTCACGCCATTTTTTAATTGATCAGGGTGTAATAATGGAAATGCTGCGAATGCTGCTGCTTCTGCGGCCATTCTTCCGACAATAACATGGTCCGGATGAACCTCGTATTTAACCCATGGATCAAGAGTTATAATTCGATCCGCTTTTAACTTTCTCACTTGGTAAATCAATTCTTCTCTTAGTTTTGCTCCATCAATAAACCCTCCGTCAGGATATCCTAGCATTATTGTTTTTTTAACGCCAAGTATATCGTTAGCTGCCCTTAGTTCACTCTCCCGTGCTTTAGCTACATCATCTAATGTTAAATCGGTCCTTAAAGTTCCAAGATTACCGCTTGTAACACATATGGTAGATATTTTATGACCTTGTTCTGCCCATTTGGCGATTGTTCCAGCACTATAGAAGGTTAAATCGTCCGGATGTGCAAAGATCGCAACGATATTTAAAGATTTTGACTCCAACATATTTACGTTATTAAATTTATATTATAGTGAACAGATTTAATTTATAATTTTTTCTTATTAAATTATCTATAAGATAATCTTTAAGAGAAGCTAATTAAATATTTTTATAGAATGACATTAAATTCAAATCCTTTAGAAGAACATAAAAGCTGGACACAAGAGAAGGTTAAACAATTTATAGAAGATATGGAAGATCTGGTTGAGTATCGATATGCACCATTCGCGAAGAGAGTCGCGAAATTGATTAAAGAAATGAATTTTAATTTTCCTATAACATTAATAGATCTTGGTTGTGGACCAGGCTTTCTGTTATTTGAACTAAAGAATTTACTTCCTAATGTTCGTCTTATTGGAATTGATGCTTCAGAGATAATGCTTAATGCCGCTAAAGACTTGATGAGAAAGAGAAACGTAAAAAACATAGAATTCAAAAAAAGTTTTGCTGAAAATTTGCCATTTCCAGAGGAATCTGTTGATGTTATAGTATCTCAAAATAGTCTTCATGATTTTAAAAACGTGAAAAACAGCTTAATTCAAGTTTTCAGAGTATTGTCTACTGATAGAATCTTTATAGATAAGAGCCGTAATGGATCTTATTCAAAATGGAAGCGAAGTATTAAATATGTAGAAATTGCAATACGATTTGGAATTCGAGAAGCCAAAATGGTATTTAAAGGAGCTAATAAATGGTTAAATCCAAAAGATAATATCCATATGATGGAAGACATTGGATTTGAAGTAAATCTTTTGGAAAATAAATTCGAATATCTCATATTTGGCAAAAAAAAATAAGAAAATCAATAATCTGATTTAAGTTTTATTCTAAATCTCTAAAACTTTAATAGAGATTTAATTTAGGTTTTTTGAAAATCACTTTTTTTATTAAAAAAATTTAGATTTTTAGGACTAAATAGCATAAACTTTAAAATTTAATGTTTCATGTTCTTACATGCAAGTACATTGTATTTTAACGTACTCAAAGGTTTGTTTAGATAGGTTTTATCAATGGTTAAAGGAATTGTTAAATGGTTTAATAGTAGGAAAGGATACGGTTTTATAACTAGCGACGACGGTTCTGGTGATGTTTTTGTACATTTTTCAGCTATTACAGCTGATGAGGGCGAATTTAAGACTTTAAACGAAGGAGACGAAGTCCAATTCGAAATTACAGAAGGTCAAAAAGGACCCCAGGCTACAAATGTAAAAGTAACAAAAAAAGCACCCCGTCAGAGTAGAGGAAACCGTGGATACCAGTATTAATTAGATATTTTCTTAATTAAGAAGGTGTTATAAAGTAAGTAAAGGAAGATAAGTAAAAGGAATTGTCAGAAACAAGAAAATAAAGTTAAGAAAGGGGTCCTAAAATCTTTTTTTGAATAGTTTTTTTGATTCTTGATCGTTCCAAATTTTTTTTTATTTCATATTCTTAAAAATCGAGTACTGATCAAAAGATATTATAGCTTTGTTGTTTTAAAATAAGTAAAAACTATTACATATTCCTCATAATAAAAGGAGAGTATTTAGAAAATGGAAAGATCAAACCTATGGCTAATAATTATTGCAGTGATATTTTTAGCGGTTATAGTAGGAGGTATCATTTATATGTTAATCAATTGGGCTCAATTTATTGAATACAAATAAACATAGACCTTAATTAGAATAATTTAGAATTAAAAATAATAGAATCCTTGCTAACAATTCTCACATCTGGGTGCGACACTTCAGCAGAGCGACCATACTGTCGCAAAACCAAAGGATCCATTTTAACTGTGCACAGTATGGTTAGCGACGCGAATTGCGCGCAACCGGGTGACGTATGATAGGCAATTCTCGACCGCGGCGCAACGCCGCAGCATGATGGCCAAGGAATCTATTACTATATTAATAGTAGGTTTGCTAATTAATAAATATATTGACTTTTTACTTTTTCCCGTATTAAAAATTCGAATTTTAAATAATTTTTGAGATTTTAACTTATTTGATATAATTGCGCTTTATCTATTTATTTATGAAAGATTTTCTATTTGAAGTATCTTAAAATAACAATATACTGTAGACCAATGTAAAAGTCTGATTTGAATATAATAAATAATAAAAATTATTTTTATTACATTTTTTATAT
>JBHLLE010000420.1:0-4411 GCA_048885945.1 Candidatus Hermodarchaeota archaeon
CGATTTAGATTTTACTCTTATTAATAACGAAGAAGGTATTGTTAACTCCTTCAATTTTGCTCTGAAAAAATATAACCTAACTTCCCTTGAGAAAAAAGAAATTCTGGCTATGATTGGGATTCCATTAGATCAGATGTTCTTAGTACTTACAAAGGTTCATATCACGGAATTAATGGCCGCATTCAGAGAGTATTATGGGTCGAAAGGAATGTATCAAGTTAAAATATTTCCAGGTGTCAGAGACAAGTTAATAGAATTAAAAAAGTTCTTTAAATTAGGTGTTATCACATCTAAAAAACAAGACTTAGCTATAAAATTATTAGAGCATTTAAATTTAGCTTCTTATTTTTCATATATTTTAGGAGAATCTGATAATTGGAAAACCAAGACTGATCCGAATTTGATTGCTTATATACGTCGTAAATTCCCCGATTATCAGTTTGTTATTATAGGTGATCATCCAAAAGATAAAGAACTTGCGATTGCATTAGATACACCTTTTATTGGAGTATTAACAGGTAAATATTCTGAAAAACAACTGAAATCAAATTCGAAGATAACAACGCTAATAGTAAATAGCGTGAACGATATTACAAAAGAGAAGATCCTTTCCCTATTTTAAAATAAATTAATTTTGCTGAATCATTAAAGTGTACTTTTATAGTAGTTTTAACCAGAAATCATAATGTTGACGAGTTAAAGCATAACAATATTATGAAGACCATTATTCTAAATAGTGTAAATAAGATAAATAAAGAGATAAATACCTCATTATTGACGAATTTGGAAACTTATCCTATAAAAATTTAAAAAAAAATAAAATTATTCCTTTAAAGCTTCGTATTCTTTCATAAATTCTTCAGGTTTCCATTGTGTTTCAACATATTTAAGAATTCCCGAACTATCTCTTGGACCTACAACCACCCAAGCGTCAGCTTCGTCTTCTAGCGCACCGCTTAAACGGGCAGCCATACCAGGAATAATCAAGATTCTATGATTAACTTTATCAAACGCTTTAAATTCTTTTACAGCCTCAGCAATAGCTCCCGCATTAAATTGACCTCCTGCGACTGCAGATTCGATACCAATTCCCTCACTATCTACAACTAAAAGCCAGCAATTAAGGTTCGCTCCTTTAAGGTCTTGTTCTACTGGAATTTTTGTCATACGGTAATTTGAAGTTACAAATATTGGAGCCATGGATCCGGGTTCACCAATCTGATATAATCCAGCATCTACAGCAGGATATACTCTTGGATCAGAAAATACAGTTTGTCGCATAGTCATTAATGCTAATAAAGCCCAGATATCTTCTTTCTTTTGTCCGGTATGAAGGACCAATAAAGAAGTGTCGATTGAAATCATAATTGCACCCATAATAATTTCTTGAAATTTATGACGCCATAATTCGTCCTTCTTTTTTATCTCAACTTGAGTCCAATAAGCTGCTGGTACACCCATTACCGGAAATCCCGCATTAGGATCTTCCTTATCAATTGCAGCAATTCTAAGTTGCATGATATTATCATAGCTAACCGCTATGTTTCCCGGACCGAAAAAAGTACCTGGATCTAATATAATTTGATCAGAACCGAGTTTCTGTAACGTAGCACTTATGGACATTAACTCGTCTAAATTTGTAGAAGTAGCGACGATAGGTAAATTATTTTGTACAGCAAAAGTGCCTACTTTTTCCCAAGTGTCTTTTGTAGCTGCGTAAAGAAGAGGTTTTTTATCTTTGATTTCCCCAGCAGCAGCTAATAGAACATCTGGATTTAAACAACAAAGCATAATAGGAAGTTTTGAAACTGTGGCAATTTTCTTAGCCGCAGCTTTATATTTTTCTGTATCTCCAGAAACACATCTTAATGCTATACCGTTTATCTTTAATACGTCTCCTATTCTTTCAATTTTCAAATCTGTTAAATATTTCGCGATTTCTTCCATTTCATTTTCAGGTAAATCGTCTTGAACTTCAATAAATAAAGCAGTTTCATTATAATAAGTAAGCTGATGCCTCATAAGCACCTCTTCCCCGCCAACGGTGACTTCCCGTTCGCCTACCCCAATTCGGACAGGCTTCTGGGGAGGAGTTGTGATTTGTCTTAATTTTCTAAGATTTTTTTGTTGTTTAGGTTGTTGCATTAGATGAGTGCAATCTTCTATTCTAACCTTCCGTTCTAAGAGATCTGTCGCAAAGGCCATACACGTGTCATATCCGCAATCTTTACAATTTGATTTATCTAGCAGAGCGTAAATATCCAATGGACTTGGTCTTGCCATTTTTATCTCCTAAGTTTTTTGATTTGAATTATCTTCTATAGAAGTCTTAAAAAGTGTTGCTTAATACATATTCATTCTGTACTTTTATTCAATTTTCTTCTATAGAACATTTTGAATAATTATAAATAGAATAATTAGAAATTAAATTAAAAGTTATTTTTTTTACATTTCAATGAATAATATTGGCTATCCTATTGATAAAGAATAAACAACATTGAAAAATTAAATGTTGAAATCTAAAGAGGATTAACTTTTTTAAATCTATAAAATTATTATCAACCTCAAATTATTTGGAACTATTATTTAACCTGATTGAACTCGTGCCAAAATTTTTTTAGAGGTTCTTCCAGAGCATATTCGATATCTTTCTCAAAATCTTTGAAAACTGTTATTTCCATGTTCCAATTCTCAAAATCAGCTAAGATTTTTGAATATTTCGTAAAAAATAGTTGAGATATTTCTTCTAATGCGTCTATAACTCTTTTATTTTTAATTTTCTTAGAAGAATTGGCAACAAATAGAAAAGACTTACTTTTAACTATAGTGAAACGAATATCGCTAACATCAAAACTATTAAGACCGCTCTCTCCAACGCCAATTCCTTTTGCAAAAGAATCTAGTGCTGTCATTAAGGCTCCAAACATTTGAGCACTAACCCTTGGATCATAGACTCTATTAAACACAACTATACCTGCTTCAGTTAAAATCCATAAATCTTGAATAACCTTAACCATCGATTTAACGCTTACCTTATAAAATAATTTTATCTTATACAGTTATAAATAGAGTTGTCCTTCTATATATAATTAAAAAATTAAATGTACTTCTATGTAAATCTTTTAGAAATTTAATTTAAATTTTTAATCTAAATTATCTCAAATAAACTTGTAAATAATTTAATAATTATTATAATAATGGTAAACCCTACTACACCAATTAAAAAGTAAAGGATATTTCCTTTTTCTTTTTCTGGAATGACTTCTCTTACTATAGTATAAAGGATGATTCCCGATATGAACGAATATAATACATAAATTACTTCTAAATTTACGGGAATCAATAATTCAAAAAGAATTCCTATAATTACACCAACAAATACGGCAGAGGATAGAATAATTCTTGTTTTTTTAGATTCTTGGTATTTAATCTCAATTCCAAGATCTGAATAGGCTTCTCTACTCACTTCGGTGCCGCTTATTACGATTAATCTAAAAAAAGCAAATATAAAGAATAAAATTCCTGAAAATAATTCAATAACTAATAGGGCGACGATAAGAATTCCAACTATAAAGTGATAAAAAAAATCAGTAAAATAATGAATTTCTTTTAAGTCTTTTTCAATATGGGCTTGGATTTTTAATTTCTTTTGCTCTATTTCTGATTGAATTTCTTTACTCTTTTCTTTGAGATCTGACAAGGTGGTACCCAAATCTTTTAACGCATACTCATCTAATTTTTCTCTATTTAATTCTACTTTAATAATATCCTCAATATTTCTTTCAACAAGTTCTAAATCATTTTCCATTTTTATTAATTTTCGAACTCTATATTGAGACTTTGTCTCTATCTTTTGAAGTATTATTTTTTCGGAAATGTGAATGAATACAAAACCAGATAATATAAATATAAATTCAAATAACTCGAGCCCAAATGGAAATTCGGGTAAATTAATAGAAATTTCAGGAAGTAATATGAGAAAAAAATAAGCCAATGAAACTCCAGCAATAAATGATTTATTTAATTTTACTATTAATTTGGTAGAAAAATCTTCGATAAAGAAAAGAATGCCAAATAAAGTTGCTAGAAGTATTACTATAAAGAAATCGACTTCCATTAAATTGATAATTTAAGGTTTTTTATAATTAATATTATTTTACCCCTATAATTTTTAATCTTTAATGTAATAATTCAAAAATAAAAAATGACTCAAATTTTAATAGTAACTTCTACTGAAGATAAAGCTTCAATGAATATAAGGAAAAACTTGCTAAATTCAAAGAATTTTATTTTTAAAGAAGTTAAGCATAAATGGCACGATAATCCCTTATATAGGTTCGAAAAATATATTTTAAAAGAAGAAAACGATAATTTACTAAATGAAAATCAAATTTATTTAGGACTTACTGAT
>JBHLLE010000421.1:0-1423 GCA_048885945.1 Candidatus Hermodarchaeota archaeon
AATGGATCCAGCACATTTCTAATTTCTTCTTCATTTTTCAGTTCTGATTTTGATAAGAATTGAGAACCTAATAGCAATGAAGCAGTATTCCCAACAATTTTTATTACTTCAATATCAGCAGAATCAGAAAGGTTTTGTAAAATTATATCAATTTGTGAAGATTTTTCTTCGTTCCCTAAAAGTTCGTCTTTCGGAGAAATTAGGAAATATTTTGAAGACTCGAAAGGGATATCTTCGTGAAAAATCCACACAATTCTTTTGATATTTTCCATATGCATAAGAACGGGAACGATATCAAAATCGTCTCCTCCTGAATAACCCATCACGATTAATGTACGATTTTCACACACACGATTAAAAAACTCTCGCTTAAATATTTCCACAGAGAATATATTCTCTCCTTTATCTTTTCCTAGGTCGTCAATTGTGGTTACAATTGAACTTTTTGTATCTTCGCCTGTGAGTATATTTTGTAATGATCCATGAATTTTGTATAGAACTTCTAGATTATCCCGAATATTTTTTTCAGGATTTCCGAATTTAGTAAAATTTTCTTCAGTAATAACGATACGAGCATTTGGATTATCGATACCCAAAGCTCGTTCAATAAGATAATCAAAATTAGTAGTCATAACATAGTGCCCTTTTTTTATCATTTTCGCTAAAAAGTTATGAATAGCATTTGGTTTCTCAGCTTGGTTAAAATATTCCATGAATTTCAATTCTTCATCTATCCAGTCTCGAAAATCTTGAATAATAGATTCATATCGCAAATCTTTTATGGAAGCTCCAGAAATTAAATCTTCTGCTGCATCAGGTGGTGCTGAAAATTGAATAATTGAATTCATAATCTGGCTCGCAGACGCTAAGCAAGAAGGAGGGCTTATTGATATACCCGCCCCTACAAGGAAAGTTAGCGGTTCATTTCCGTTGAATAATTCTTGCAAATCAAAATTATAAGTTTCTAACATGGATTTATTTGCCCATTTAAAATTTAAGGTAATTGGATAATGCATAAATACAACACTATTCTTTAAATATTTAACTATTCATAGAAAGAAAACTAAAATTTGGATTAATAGAACTAGTTTTATATAATTTCTATTATATTTCTTCGATTTTAGTAACTATATTACCTACTTATTTTGATATAATAAAAACTAATATATGTATTATGTTTTAATTTCACAAAAGCATTTTAATTATGATTATTCATTATATATTTAAGTCATTATTGGTCAAATGAAAATTAAACACCTTTATTAAATCATGCTACTTGAAGATTTAAAAATTTATAATTTAAACTATTCTGGAACATTTCAGAAGACTACTACAGAAGAACCTTTAGAACTTTTTACTTTATATAATATCTTAGCTGTTTACGTCTTAAAGAAAAAATTCATGTACCTTTGGATTGGTAAAT
>JBHLLE010000421.1:1433-4407 GCA_048885945.1 Candidatus Hermodarchaeota archaeon
TTTTGCGAAAGAATATCCTTATATGAACGTTTGAAGGAACATTACTATTGATTCTGGTTCTGAAAACATAGATTTTTTGTCGTATTTTAATTTAAGTTTGGAGCAATTAAATAATCATATAAGATCACAAGAAATTAAAGTTCAGCCATATTTAACAAAAATTAACGAATTAAAAGAGGAAATTGAAAATTATATCTCTGCTAAAGAATATAACAAAGCAATTGAGTGTTCAGACAAAATAATTGAATTATCGAAAGAAATTGAAGATATAGGTCTTGAGAAAGACCAAGAGAACTTGAAAAAACGTATTACAGAACTTGACCATCGTATAAAAATTGATGTATTATCTCATATCGACGAGATTAGAGTTATTGTTGGAAACCATTTAAGATTACATGAAATTCACGAAGCAATTGAGAGTGCTAGAAGAATTATTGAGTTAGCTAAAGAGGCTGATCTTCAGGAGGTTATAAAGGAATACGAGGCTCTTATAGCTCAGTTATTAGATAAACATGATTTAAAATATACTTGGTCTGAAATTAAAGCAGCAAGTGATTCGATTAGGAAAAAATATGATGCTCTCATTAAACGAAAAAATATTGTTGAAGCTCATAAAGAAGTTGTTAATTTTAGTGAAGAATATGGAAAAAATTGCAATTTAATGAAAATTCCCTCTGCAGAATATGTAATTTCTAAAGACGAAATTTTATGGAATAAATATATTGATAAAAAAAATAAGTTGAAAAAAGAGCTAACTCAGTTAGAAAAGCAATATAATAATTCAATTGAAGATAATAATATTAAAGAAGCAAGGAATGCTGTAGAAAAAGCGTGGATTATTTTAAATAACCTTAAAGACGAAAAATTGGTTGATAAATGGGCTAAAATCGAAGATAATTTGGTCAAAGAAGAAGAAAACTTAGAAGAATTATTTATCTCAGAACTTAGAAAAGAAATAGAATTAATAATAGAGGAAAGTAAAACCTTAGCTGAAAAAAATCAGTTTGATGAAGCAATCACAAAGCTTGAATTCTTTCTAGTTAAAATAAAAAATCAGGATTTTCCAGAGTATAAAAAGGAATTAGAAGATGAGATAAATAGTATCATAATGATGAAGGAAGATTATGATAAATTGATTTCCCAAATAAATGAACTCGATAAAGAACTTCGAATATACCTTGAAAATAAGAATTTAAACGAATCATTGAATTTATGTGAAAAAATCCTTGAAATATCTGCTCTTATTAATTCTAACGACATGAAGAACAAATATTCTCTCATCCTGGAAGAAATTAGAGGTGAAATTGCAGACAAGGAAGTTCTTGAACAAGAGAAAGAAAGTAAGCTGAGATTGCTTAAACAATTTAAAAATAATATTAAGGAGTTAAATAAGGAAGGTTTAAGTTCCTTAAATAAAGGAGCGATAACTGATTGTTACGAAATTTACTCAAAAATTATAACCTTATTTGAGAACTTTAAAGAAGATAACGATTCATAATTTTATTTTTGGTAAAATAGATGTAGGTTTTAATAAAATTTAATGGAAGTGTAGTTAGTTGAGTGAAGAAATAGAAAAAATCTTAAAAAATTACGATAAAGTAATTGTTGGAAGAAAAGACGAGATAGGGGAATACCTGATTAAAAATTTTGAAGATTCCTTTAAATCTCAAGCGATTATTAATGTAAAAAAAACCGACGCAACAAAAAGAATAAAGGATGCTGGATTTCATAAAAACTTGTCAAGTTGGCGAAATATTTATGGAAATATTGTAATTTCTTCCTGTGAATTAATTAAAGGTAAAGAAAAAAGATACGATT
This sequence comes from Candidatus Hermodarchaeota archaeon, assembly GCA_048885945.1. Taxonomy (GTDB): domain Archaea; phylum Asgardarchaeota; class Lokiarchaeia; order Sigyniarchaeales; family SOKP01; genus LW40-45. The sequence goes on from JBHLLE010000421.1 coordinate 3,252, forward strand.
ATAAGTTTTTCTTTGTCGAAGAAAAGCTCGATGAAAAAAAAATTGAAGTAATTAAAAATGCGTTAGCTGATTGTAATAAATTACAAGAAAAGTTTCAATTTGACGAAGCAATAGCGAAGATTGATGAAATGATTCACTTCATTCGTCGTGATAACGACGAAATATTTAATAAAAGACTCTTTGACAGAAAAAAAGAGCTAATCTCAGCAAAGGAAGATTACGAAAAAGGAATGGAAAAGATAAGGAATCTCGAAAAAATAGTTCAAGAAAATAGAGCTAAAAAAGATTTAGTTGCGACTATAGAGAATTGTGAAAAGATAATCCAAATCGCAGATTCAATAAAAAAATTTGATATAAAGAGAAAATATGATAAAATCTTAAATGAAGCTGAGATAGAACTTAAAATCATTAATGAAATATCAAAATTAGAAAAACAAATCCACTTAAATGAGACTAATGAAAATTTTGAAAAAGCTTTTGAGAATTGCGAAAAAATCCTACGAAACGCTAAATCGATAGATAATCAGGAAATAATTGAAAAATACACTCAGAAGAAAAAGGAGTTTGAAGAAAAAATATCATTATTAAAAGAACAACGAGAAAACTCGTTAAATCGTATTGAAGAACTAGAAAAGAGCTTAAAGGCTAACCAAGAATCTCAAGATTATGACTCTGCATTGGTTAATTGTGAAGAAATAATTCAAATCTTAAACGAGATTAAAGATTATGATTTGATCAAAAAATACGAATCAATTAATGATGAAATTCAAAAAAACATTATAAAATTAAAAGAAATTGAGGAATTAGAAAATCAATTTAAATCGAGTAAGGATTCGGGAGATTTATTAGAATGCATAAAAATTAGCGTTAAAATCATCAATATTTCAAAAGTTATCAATCATAAAGTGTATATTGAAAAATATTCTGGATTAAAACTAGAGCTGGAGAAAGAAATAAGAGAAGATAAAGAAAAGTACGATCAAACTGTAATAGTAATAGAAAAATTAGTAAAAGAATTTGAATCTGAGAAAGAAAATGGTGAATTAGAAAGTGCCCTAGATATTTGCGAAAAGATAATAGACTTGAACGAATTAATAGACGACCGTGAAGCTGTTATAACATATACTAATTTTTTTGATCAAATTAAAAACGAACT
>JBHLLE010000422.1:0-4405 GCA_048885945.1 Candidatus Hermodarchaeota archaeon
AATAGATTTTTATTAAACGAATAAATTGGTTTTCTTATCAAACTACGATACGATATGATTAGGTTCACTTTTTTTATGATAGCATTATGAATTGAATCTAAACTTAAATCTAAGGTCAACATAATTTTTTTTATTTTTCGATTTAATTCTGATTCTCCATATTGTATTCCGTGAAAATCATTATCAAGAGAATAGATTTTAGGAGATAACTTTGTTTCTAATAATGAGATTATCTCTCCAAGATGCATGTTTATATTTAATTCTTAATTAGAATAATAAAGATATTTTTTATTGAGAAATTAAAGTTAAGTCTGAATTGATTTTTTGAATTATTAAATTAAGGTTTTTAATTTTATATACAAAAATTTTTTTTTGCCAAAGTGAAAAAATTTGAATGAACCTGAATGTATTTTTTGTAAGATAGTGAAAAAAGAGATTCCCTCTAAGATTGTATTTGAAGATAATAACGCCTTAGCATTTTTGGATATTTTTCCCATTCTTAAAGGGCACACTATTGTAATTCCTAAAAATCATTATAAAAATATTGAAGAGATTCCTGAAGATGAGCTCTCAAACATTTATATTGTGGTCAAAAAAGTTGCAGTATTAATTCATAATAAACTGAAATTGGAAGGGTATAACATACTCCAAAACAATTTTGAAGCCGCAGGTCAAGTAATCCCGCATTTTCACATTCATATTATTCCCCGGAATAAAGACGATAGAAGATTTAAAATACAAATTCCTAGAAATCAAGCGTCCGAAGATGAATTGAACGAAATTTTAGATATTTTAAAGAATTAATCTCGTTTCTTTCTTATTTTTACTACACATATGCTGTAAAAATCCTTTGCCTTTAAAAATCTATTTTCGATATTAATAAATGATTATGGAAGTAAAAAAGAGATTGAGAAATATTAAGAAGAAAATCAAGGATAAATTTAAAGAATTCATTTATGACGAATATGGAGGAAATCTCGTAGAATACGCTTTATTAATTGGTTTTGCATTATTTGTATTTTTTCTTATCATTAGCATAATAACATCAATGTTAGATTGGACAGTTAATCAATCAAACGATTTCTTTAATATAGTTGAGGATCTTGGAGATTAAATAAATATTACTTTCTTATTATCTTATTATCTTCATAAGTAAAATTAAATTCTTCTTTCCATTTAGGCAGGTGATCAAAAAAAAAGGTGGTGTCAATATTTAAATAATTTAAAAATTCTTCTATTGGAATTTTATTTCCTCCTGAAAGTACATTTCTAATCTTCTGTTCATAAATTTCGGGTTTCTTTGCTAAATCTTTCGCTTTTCTCTTCTCCTCAGCTTCTTTTTCTTGCTCTAATCGCTCTATTAAGGAAAAATAATTTTTACTATCTAAAAATAATTCCACGATTTTACTTATAACTTGTGCTTTAGTAGTAGCAAATTTTCCAACTAATCTATCTATTCTTTCCATGTAGTACTCTGTTAAGGTAACTGTGGTTCTTGTGGTATCCGTCATTTTTAGAAGAATTATTTCTTGCTATTATGCTAATATTTAAATTGATATTTATATTTTTGTGTTAATTTATGTTAATTTCTCATAAATAAGCATATTTAAATATGAATTCAGTTTTATTAATAATAAGAATCAACATTTAAGATTTAGAAATTAAAAAGTCGAAAAATTGTCGAATTTTATATAAAATTCCATATGGAGGGAAAAATAATGGCTAATGATATAATATTTAAAGAATATTTTGAAACAAAAGAAATAGTAACTCCTATCCAAAATAGTTTAATAAAATCGCTTCAAACAAAGGGTCCTTCTACAAGAAGAGAATTAGTAAATCATTTGAATACCCCTAGGACAACAATTTACGATAATTTACTTAAACTTCAAAAAAGAAAAATAGTAGAAAAATTTACTCGAAATAATGGAAGAAGAGGCCGTCCTTTAGTATTTTGGAAAATAAAAGAGTAAATTTAAGATCTTTTCTTTTGTTTTTAAATATTTTATTCTTTCTTTTCAAAAACATTTCTTAATCCAAATTTCTTAACTTGATTTTACCATAGACTCCTATATTTCCACTGCAAATTATTCTTTAAATGGAAAAAAAAATATTATATTATAATTCTTAAATGGATCCCAGAAATCAAATCTCTAATCATATATAAATTCACTTATTAATGATTTATTTAATTAGAAAACATCAAAAAAGCTCTTTTTTAGATATCTTTATTTGCAGTCGAAATTATGCAGTATGAAATATATTCACTATTTTAAAAGGAAGGGAATCATTATTTAATTTATATGAATAAAATTCAATAAAATTTGATGATATTATGGTATCTTTTAAAGAATTAGGGCTTAAAAACACAAAGAAAATGTTTGAAGTTGCTTTAGATAAAAAATTTGCTATACCAGGATATAATATTAACAATTTGGAACAACTTCAAGCAATTATAATGGGATGTGGAGAATCTGAATCACCTGTTATTATCCAAATAAGTCAAGGGGCTCGAGATTATGCTAACCAAACTATGTTAAGATTTTTAGCTCAAGGTGGAGTGGAGATGTCAAAAGAGTTAGGACATGACATTCCCATCGCAGTTCATTTGGACCATGGAAATTCGTATGAACTATGTAAATCTTGTATTGATAGCGGATTTTCAAGTGTTATGTTCGATGGAAGTCATCTTAATTATGAAGAAAATATTAAAATTACTAAAAAAGTCGTTGAATATGCTGAACCTAGAGATGTAAGCGTTGAGGCTGAATTAGGTGTTCTAGCTGGAATTGAAGAACATGTAAAGTCTGATGTTCATAGATTTACTGACCCAGAACAAGTTGAAGATTTTGTAAAGAGAACGGATTGTAATTCACTGGCCATAGCTATAGGAACCTCTCATGGAGCTTATAAATTTAAGGTAGAAAAAGAAGAAGATATTCCTGAACTACGATTTGACATTTTAAAAGAAGTAAGAAAAAGATTAGGTAAGTTTCCCATAGTTTTACACGGTTCCTCTTCAGTTTTAAAAGAATATGTTGATATGATAAATAATTTTGGGGGAAATCTGGAAAAAGCATTTGGAATACCCGAGAGTCAGTTGAAAAAAGCTACTGAATATGGGGTTAGTAAAATTAATATTGATACAGATGGAAGATTGGTTTTAACAGCAATAATAAGGAAAGTATTGGCAGAAAAACCAAAGGAGTTTGATCCAAGAAAATATCTCGGACCTGCCAGAGACGAATTGAAAAAAATGATCATTAGGAAAAATAAGGAAGTCTTGGGATCAGCTAGTAAAGCTAAATTTATAACTTAGATTTTTTAATTTTCAATTAGGTAAAGGAATTATTTAGGAATATAATAATATTCATTTATTCTTTTTTGATAATTATCTTTATTACTTCCTGGTTTATTTACACGAGGTCTTTTAGTTATTGTATCTCTCCTGAAAGTTATTTCCATCATTTTTAAAAATAAATTAAATCCATCTCTTAAATTTTGAGGAGGTAATGCATTTCCTTTTAATCCAGGAATTCCTTCAAAAACTAATATAGAATCTGCTATAAAGTCTTGCGTGATAATATCATGTTCTACTACAAAAGCAGCTTTTTTTAATTCTTCAATAGATTTTCTTAACAATTGAGCAACTTGAAGCCTCATTTCAACATCAAGAAAGGCTGAAGGTTCATCCAACATATAAATATCCGCCTCTGTTGACAAGCAATTTGCTATTGAAACTCGTTGTAGTTCACCTCCACTTAATTCTGAAGTATATCTTTCGCTAATATTAGTTAAATCTAAATTATTTATCAATCTCTTTTTATACGATTGGCTTATAAAAGGAGCAGATTTTATTTTCTTAATTAAATCAGAAACTAAAACATTATCATCAAATTTAATATATTGTGGTTTAACAGAAACCTTCAATTCGTTAAGAGTATCTTCGTTATCCTCAGTTATTTTTTTATTATCTGAATTTATTTTTTTAGCAATTAAATCTATGAACGTAGATTTTCCAATACCATTCGGTCCTAAAATACCAATGATTTCTCCAGCATGTAATTCACTTCCAGAAACTTGTAATTGAAAGTCACCTAAAGTTTTTTCCATTTCGTCATAATTAAAAACAACACTCCCAGAATCAAACATAGATTCTTGAGGAGGACGTTCATGAAATTGAATTGGAGTCTCCCTAATGCGGATATTTTCGTCCTTCAAATACCCATTTAAATATATATTAATTCCCACTCTTACACCTTGAGGATGTGATATTATACCATACACACCAGGAATTCCATACAACAATGATATATAATCACTTAGATAGTCTAAAATTGCAAGATCATGTTCAACTACGATAATAGTCTTATTTTCCTCTGTGAGAGAGCGAATTAATTTGGCC
>JBHLLE010000423.1:0-4401 GCA_048885945.1 Candidatus Hermodarchaeota archaeon
ATTAGGTATTTGTGGCTATTATAATATCGCAAGCGGGCTATATAAAAATATCTTAGTTGTTGGATGGGAGAAACTTAATGAGGGTGGTGCTACTACAGGTATAATAACTGCTTTTGATCCCGTATGGGAGAGACCATCGTTAGCAGGAGCTTTAGGACCACTTGCACTCATGGCTAACATATATGCTTCAAGATACGGAGTAGAAAAATCAATGAAAGCTGCGGCAGAAGTGGTAGTAAAAAATCGTAGTAACGCTGCTAATAATCCTTTTGCTCATCTACAAATGCCTGATATTACTTTAGATTACGTGATGAACAGTCAAATGATTTCATATCCATTGAGATTACACGATTGTTGTCCGCAAAGTGAAGGTGCATGTGCTGTGATTTATGCAAATGAAGAAGAATACAAGAAATATACGGATAATCCTGCTTGGTTTAAAGGAGTATCGACAGCTCACTATTATACATTTGGATGCGATGATATAATGTATAATTTACCTACAGCTACCATTGCTTCTAAGAAGATTTATAAGAAATTAGGAATAAGAGACCCTATAAAAGATCTTGATGTTGCAGAAATATACGAACCAACATCTTGGACTGAATTAGCATGGTCTGAAGCATTAGGATTCTGTGATTTTGGTCAATATGCTCAATTGTTAGATGATGGTATTACTCAAATGAGCGGAGAGCTACCCATTAACCCATCTGGTGGTGTATTAAGCACTAATCCAATTGGAGCTACAGCTCTAGTACGATTTGCTGAAGCTGCCATTCAGATTATGGGGAAAGGTGGAAAAAGACAAGTCCCGGACGCAGAAGTAGCTATGGGAATGGGATTTGGGGGCAGTTTATGGACAGAATTATGCATACTGGGCAAGGACCCAAAACCTTTGAGGTGAAGAAAAAATGGTTAGACAAAAAGGAGAATTTCAAATCCGATGGAAAACCGATTTACCATATAAATGGGCAATCGGGAAGCTTGCGGTTAAATATTTTGAGGAGCTTAAAAAAAGGAAAATTATGGGATCAAAATGTCCCAAATGCGGAAAAATGCACATGCCTCCAAGAGGTGTATGTGCTGATTGTTTTGTGGAAATGACTGTGGATGATATGGTGGAGCTTCCACGAACAGGCACACTAGAAGGATTCACAGTTGTTAATTATCCGTTTGTTGATCCTAATACTGGATCTATGCGTCCATTTCCATATGGATATCTTATCTGCAAAATAGATGGAGCCGATACGTATCTTATGCATTTTTGTGACGAAACTGACTTTACAAAATTCAAGATTGGACAACGCGTTGAAGTGGTCTTTTGCGACGAATTGCCTAAAGATCACGAGAGTTATCGACCAGAGTTAAAAGGTGATATTTACGACATTCCATTTGTTAAATTAGTAAAGGAGGGATAAGAATGAGTGAAGACAAGAGAATTTTTAAAGGAAAAATTAATGTGCCGTACAAACATACAGCCGGAGCGTATGTAGAAAATTTTTTAACGGAAATCGGCAAAAATCGCAAAATATTGGGAGTCAAATGTCCAAAGTGCAATAAAGTATCTGTTCCCCCCAAAATGGTTTGCTTTGAATGCTTCGAAAAAATGGAAGAGTGGGTAGAAGTAGGCAACCAAGGTACTCTTAAAGGTTTTACGGTGATCACCCATAAAACAGATGTCATGCCCATGGAACCTCCCTTTGCTTATGGAATAATCAGACTCGATGGTGCCGATACAGATATCGTACACATAATAAACGAAAGCGACCCTAAAAAGCTAAAGGAAGGTATGCGGGTGGAAGCCAGTTTTTATAAAAAACCAAGAAAACGCATTTTAGATATCGAATATTTTAACCCAATCTAATTTTTTTTTTATTTTTTTATATATTAAGAAAATTCCACGCTAATAAGAAATTATTAGAGGAAAAATTTAAAATTATCATATAACATATTTACAAATTTTTCAGTCTGAATAACATTATATACCATCCTATATAGTCTAACACTATGGTAAAAAATGTAGATAATTATATTGACAGTTTGAAATCTCCACAAAAAGAGATATGTCAGGCTCTAAGAGAGATTATTCTTAGTACATTCCCTGAAATTGAAGAAAAGATGAGATATGGAGTCCCATATTATGGAGATAAGTACTATATTGTTGGGTTAAAGGATCATGTTAATCTCGGATTTTCTATCGAGGGTTTGACAGCAGAAGAGATAAATCTACTTGAAGGCTCTGGAAAAACAACAAGACATATAAAAATCAAATCCCAGAACGATATTAACAAGGAAAGAATTCAGAAATTGTTAAAAATGGTAAAAGAAAAAGGATAATGTAAATTTCATTTGGTTAGTTCTTTTCGCTGATTTAGTTTATAATTTAAACTCAATTCTCTATTTGAAAAAGAGATTAATATATTATCATTTCCCATTTCTGCTGTACAATAAGGATTTCTATATCGGGAATAATTTTTTAGATTAATCCTTTGCTTTTTATGCTGTAAGTTTCTCTTCCAGCCGAATTCAAGTAACCCTTGACTTGGAGAATGATAAACTATTTTATTTTTAGAATATGTGATGATTGTTGAACAAATATCTTCAATAAACTGAGAAAATGGTCCTGATGTTTCTTTTCTTCCCAATTCAATGATCCAAACGTTTCTTTTTCCTGGAACAATTATTTCTTTGTCTTTATCTTTTCCTTCAGTTTGCCAATGGTATTTTTGCTGTGATGTAAGAGCTAAATAGCCATCTTGAAATCGTGCAAAAATCCACCCTTGTTTTTCTATAACTTCATCGAATCTTTCTTTTGGAAACCATGCGTGGGTAAAGAAGAGATTTTTTTTTAGAAGAATCCCTGTTTTCTTTGGAATATGATAGATAGCAATAAGTACATTTTTAATTTGAGCCACGCGAGGTAAATAACCTGAACCAAGCCAATAACCTTCGGGGGATATATCTGTATAGCCTCCGGGATGTGTTGTAAAGCATATAGCTTCTGGTCCTAAAGAGGCTTGCCAAATATGATGTTGGTCACCTCCATATCCTTTTCGATAATCTTGGGAACTACTGAGCATATAATCGGGTGTTCGATAAGTATAAATATTGTTTTCTTCCCGTGTGTTTCTGGTTAAATCTTTCTTAAAGAAATATGCAATTACCTTAGTTATTCCAAAGTAGCGCCCTAATTTTAAAGCTGTTTTAAAGGGTTTAAATTCTTGGAAAAAGTTATTGTCCCACCACCTATATTGATTCAGCATTTTTATCATTATATTTATCGTTTTAGGGTGTACATATGACTCAAAGGAAAGGAGAATCATTCCACTATCCACATCTTTATAATTTAATCCCCATTTTTTCGCGTCTTTAATATTGATACCTACCCGTTGATAATTTTCCATTTCGATTCGATTATAATCCCAAGCAACTCGAATGATAGTCTCTGGAGGAGTATACTTTTTGCTTAAAGCTAAGGTTACTGCACTCATATTATCAATATTCGCAAATACTCCCATTCCAAATACCAACTTCATAGTATCTATTGTCCCTTCTTTTAGCGCAGATTTCTTTTCACGGGTATAAGTTCGTCCGTGCGTTGAAACAAATTGTCCATAAAAAGTATTAAGGGCCATATCAAACAATATCAAATCCATAATTATTTTGGCTTTTTGAACAAGTTCTTCTTCTTCACAGAAATCAATTAGATTTAATAACGCAGTAATATCCTCATCAAAATATACATTAGATAACCATTCGTTGAATCCAGTGTAAAAGCGTAATTCCATCCATTTTAATATCCGTTTTCTAGCTTTCTTGACCTTTTCTTTCCCAGTCATCTGAGAATTAGAGAAAATTTCCTCTGGGAATAATTGACCCACTAAATATTCATTTACCGAAAACATTATTTGATGATTTTCCGTCCAGTAACACATCGAATCGATTCCTGGTTCATCAGGCCAATACTTGAAAGACAACATAGTCCTTTTTGCATATTTCAATAGATCTGGTTTCATAAGGGATTTATCGGTTAGTTGATAATACATGCGCACAATTCCTAACAAAACAAAATCAGAGCAGTCTAATCGTCTATCTATGTAATTCAATGCACTTTCTATTAATTTATACCAAATAGGTCCTTGATTTTCTGAAATTCGTATTAATTCATAATAATACCCTTTGATGAGATTGTTACCTGGATTTTTAAGGCAATGATTTATAAACACAATTTTTCGTTTGTTATAATCCCATTCAAATGGAGTTTTCGAAAAGATATCTTCGTTCCTTTCTGATGGGTATCCTTTGGGAGGTGTTCCTATATCTTTCAGCTTTAAATCACTTACTGAAGTTGGGTTAATAAAATCGTTGTTCATTACTAAATACTATCCTATTAAAATTATA
>JBHLLE010000424.1:0-1580 GCA_048885945.1 Candidatus Hermodarchaeota archaeon
AACGTTATTAATCGGGAAAAAATTCAAAATCCCCACAATATGCACTCCCTTTTTCCATTTTTCAAATCCAAGATATTTAAACCCTCATTTAATTGAGGTTTTAAGAAAATTTGATATTCTAATCGCGTGCACTACCCTTGAAAAAAAGTACTTGATAAACCAATTCAAAATTGAAGAGGAAAAAGTTAAAGTAATTCCCATGGGAGTAGATGTGGAAAAATTTGAGAATCGACGCAAATCTAATGCTAAAGATTTTCGCTTTAAAGAAAAATATTTTAAAACCAAGGAAAAGAAGTACAAGATGGTATTATTTTGTGGTTATAAAAATTACGAAAAAGGCGCTATTTCTATTTTAAAAGCTATTCCATTGATTATAAAAAAGATTAGAAAAGTCTATTTCGTATTTATAGGACCCTCAACCCAAGCCTATAACAGAGAATTATCTAAAATCCAAAAAGTCAAAAATGTTAGGATTATTAACCTTACACCTGATAATTTAAAAGGTTATTTCGATAGAAAAAAACTAGCAGCGTTCAAGGAAACAGATCTTTATTGTATGCCCAGTAGAAGTGATGCTTTTGGTATTGCATTCTTGGAAGCCTGGGCTGCTGGAAAACCAGTAATCGGAGCAAATATAGGTGCAACTCCTGCCGTAATTAGAAACTCTATTGACGGATATTTAGTCGAATTTGATAATTATAGCGATCTTGCGAATAAAACTATAAAATTATTGAAAAGTAGGAAGATGGCAAATAAATTTGGGGCTGTCGGGAGAATGAATGTTTCGCAAAATTTTACCTGGGAAGTAATTGCCAAAAAAACAGATCTTTTATACCAGAATTTAATTGAAAATTTTAAATAATTGGTCTTGACTAAATATGAAGAAGTTGTCTGGAAATCCTTACCTAAAGGCAGTGAATGGAAATTTATTTATGGATCAAGTAGAACTTACCGAATTATTAAAGGTTTCTAACACGCCTATTATGATTTTTTTAGAAAATAAGATTAGAAGTAACCTCAAAACTTTTAATAAGGTATTTAAGTCTATTTTTAAGAATTTTGAATGTTATTATTCCTTAAAAGCGAATTATTTACCCGAAATATGTACTATTATACAATCTGAAGGAGTAGGTGCCGAAGCAATAGGTTTACCTGAGCTTAAGTTGGCACTAATAACTAAATTTTCTTCAGATAAAATCTTAGTAGGAGGGCCGTATTTACCCGATGTCCTTATAGAAAAAGCTATTAAAAACCAGGTTAGGGAGATAATCGTCTATGACTTAAAGGATTTAAAAAGAATAAATCTAACAGCTCAAAAAAATAACCGCGTTCAAGATATATGTGTTAGAATAAACTCTCAGAAATATGGTAGTAGATTAGGGGTGTTTTTTGATAACGAAAACCTGAGCGAACTAAAAGAAAAAATCCAGGAATGCAAAAATATTCGTGTTGTATCAATTTTGTCTCATTATACGAGCCAAATGAATAATATTGAACAATTTAAAAAAAATCTAAAGTCAATTATAGATAATCTACAATATCTTACTAGAAATGGGATTAATATTAAAAACATCAATCTT
>JBHLLE010000424.1:1590-4391 GCA_048885945.1 Candidatus Hermodarchaeota archaeon
AGGCGGGTTTCCAGAAGCCACGGTAATGAAAGAAAAACAATTAAGGAAAATAGCTCTAGAGATAAAAACTATCCTTGACAATTCGGGAATTGAATACGAAACAATTGTATTTGAGCCGGGCAGATATTTTATTGGAGATGCAGGTCTCTTTATTACAGAAATCGTAAAAGTTGGTAGAGATCGATGGGCTTTTTTAAATATTGGAAATCATAATTGTCCTAAATTTGCTAATTGTTCTCTAAGGTTTTATAATATATCTCAGATTAATACGCCTCATAAGTATAAAGCGTCTTTTGCGGGTATAGTCCCAACCGATCAAGATGTGCTAGCGAAAAATTATTTCTTTACTGAAAAATTGAGGGTAGGAGATAAAATTCTAGTAGCAAATGTAGGAGCTTACACCTTAACGTTCTCAAATAGATTTCCTTATTCTTTACCAGAAATTTTCCTTATAAAGGATCGAAACTTTAAAAAAATCTTCTCTCCATCTGAACACCACGATTTTTCAATCTACTAATTTTTTTCGGTCTTAATACCAAAAGATCGCTTGCAAAATACATACCTACATATTACATAAATTCTAATTTTTCTTGGGCAATTCTTCTCCTATAGTTAAAATTAACTAAATAAAAAGTGTGAAAATTTAGCAATGGAGTCGTTTATTAAAAACGCAAAAAAGAGAAATTTGATACAATCAAAAGATGAAAAAATAGGCTACGCTAATATTAAAATTATTGGTTGTGGAGGTGCGGGAAATAACACCATTGATCGTCTAATGAAAATTGGAATTAGAGGCGCTGAATGTATTGCTATTAATACCGATCGTCAACATCTTGACATGAGAGATGCCCACATAAGAATCCTAATTGGTAAACAACTGACACGAGGCCTTGGAGCGGGAGGTAATCCAGAGATTGGTAAAGCGGCTGCCGAAGAATCGAGAGAAGATTTAACAAAAGTTTTAAGGGAATCCGATCTAGTATTTATTACTTGCGGAGAAGGCGGGGGAACAGGCACTGGAAGCGCTCCAATTGTCGCAGAAATAGCAAAATTAGAGGGTGCGATTGTAGTGGGAGTAGTCACTATCCCTTTCGAAACCGAAATAGGTCGAATCGAAAAAGCAAAAGAGGGTTTAGATCAATTAAGGCAATACGTCGACACTTTAGTGGTTATCGACAACAATAGATTATTGCAGATTGCTCCAGACTTGCCTATAATTGAAGCGTTTAGCGTTGCAGACGAAGTGTTAGCGAGTATGGTGAAAGGAATTACCGAAACCATATCGTTGCCCTCTTTGATTAATCTTGATTTCGCTGATGTAAGAACAATCTTAAGTACTGGAGGGGTTGCTATTGTTGGGGTTGGAGAGTCTAATGGAAAAGAAAATCGCGTAGAAGAAGCGATTAGTGATGCTTTAAATTTGCCATTGCTCGACGTAAGTATTGATGGTGCTAAAGGCGCTCTAATCCACGTCTGTGGAGGAAACGATATGACTCTTGCGGAGGCTAATTCTGTCGCCCAAATGATTTACGAAAAAATGGATATTAACGATTCAATGGTTATATGGGGTGCTCGAGTGTCTGATGAATTCAACGGATATTTAAGAGTCATGCTCCTTATAACTGGAATTACCTCTCCTCAAATTTTTGGAAACGTGACTCCCGTCAGCAAATCCTCTTACCAAGCGAAATTATCTAAATCAAAAATAGGATTAAGCGACGACATATTCAATATTGGTGAATTATCTTTTGATTAATTCAAAAAATTAGCAATTTTAATACTTATTTTTTAATCATAGATATATGGAGTCTAAATATTCACCTGAGATAGAATCTGAAATTAATTTCGTTCTTGACGCGATTAGAATGTATAGAAATCTTTTTTCTATAAATGTTGAGTATTTTATTGACGGGTGGGCTATTTTTCTTAAAGAGAAGTTTGCATATCCTCGCTGTATTGTAATTTTTAAATCTAATAAGCACTTAATGTATTCCCTTAAGAGCTACGAAATTGTGTTCGATAACTACGATAAAGAACGGTATAACGAATTATATTTTATCGAAAATCTGAAAAGTTCAGAAGAATTGTTAAAAGAATTAAAAAACGTAATTTATGGTAAAGATATATTGAATCTTACTTTTCAGAAATTAAACGAGAAAAAATTTTCTTAGGGAATTAAAATTCCGGTTTGTAAATTTTTCTAAATTCTGCCTTCTTTTTCTCGTTATATTTATTTTCGAGAAATCTTAGAACGGTATGGTGAGGAACTCCATTAATTAACATAGAAATTGCTTTTCGTGCGATTTGTAAATCCTCATATTCTGCTAATACAGAAATCGTTTTTCCATAAACAGAGATATAGCACTCCGCATATCTTTCGATTGCTTTACGAATCTCCCCATTTCTCCCTATAATTCTGCCTTTTACGTTTTTTATTCTTTTCTCTGATTTACCTAAAATTGAAATTAGGTTAAAAATTTCAAGGTCGTAAGCGTCTTCTAATAGTTTCATTGCTTTAATTGGATTAAATCCTCTATTAATTGCTTTAATTATTTTTTCTGCAACGAATATATTTAAAGGATTATATTCTGGATTTTTAAAATCCGGTACGATTTCACAATCTCCTGTTTTACTATCTAAATTAATATTTACTCCTAATTTGTTTTCAATTTCTTTTTTCGTCTCTCCTCCTTTCCCAATTATAACCGCTATTCGTGCTTTAGAAATTTTCATAGTTCTTTCTATTTAATTAATCTCATCTATTTAATTTTTTTCAATTATTGAGAATCTATATTTATTAC
>JBHLLE010000425.1:0-4384 GCA_048885945.1 Candidatus Hermodarchaeota archaeon
ATCTTCTGTCGTCAAACTTGTATCAAGTGGGGCGTATTCTATTATTGGACTATATTCAATATAAGGGATTAATTTAATTAAAGAATTAAGGTGATCGGGATTGATTAATCCTTCAATAGTAAGAGTTCTAAATTCAGATTCTTCTCCAGTTCCAATTTCTTCTGCCTCAGTATCTTTATAGGTCAAAACCTCAATTATTCTATTCAGCATTTCAATTTGAGTTCTATTCTCGACATTTCTTAAAATATGACCAATTAGTGGTTGTCTTGGAGGATTACTGTATCTTCCTTTTTTTGAATAAATTTTAAGCCCATCAAGGATAATGTGTGTAGATGTTGCTCCTTGAATGCTCAACAAAGGCCAGAGTAATTTAGAAAAAGATATAATCTTTTCCTTGTTTAATTCTTTAGTTAATAAATAAAACGCGAGAGTTAATTCGTCGTTTTCATTTATATGGGGTAAACTAGGATCTTTTCTTAAAAATAATGGTAAAAGATATTGATTTCCATGAATGGACATAAATTTTTACCTAAATGGTTTTATTTATTATTTGAATTTAAATTAGTGAAATATTATTTAATTTATAGAGATTTTTATATAAAATTTTATTTTTTTTTTATCTGAAATAATAGGATTAAAAAAAAAAATTCCTTAAAATTGTTATTTTATTTTTAAAATAATATTATAACAATTCTTTAGCTTACTTTAATTGTTCGTAATTATTGGCAATGACGATTATTAATAAAGATAGTAGGATTATTAGAGGAGGAACTGTTGCTTCGAAATGATGCCAACCAATTGTTTCGTATACTCCTTGAAGTATTCTGCCCGTGTAATATAGAAAGAAACCAATAGCATTTAATGCGTAAGATCTTCTTAAAACGCCAAAAGTTTTTATTGCTAAGTACAAGAATAAAATTGGAATTATTGCTATTAGTAATGGTGCTAGGATGAAATTTAACACAAATCTACCAATTGGATAACCAAAAATTGTAATTAACTTTACATTTAAATTATACTTTCTAACAATTTCAGGATCCATAAATAGACTATCTGGGAGGGTCAGTACAAGAACTCCAACAACAACTGGACCAGCAATTAATAATATCCTTAATACTAATTTAGTATTTGGTGATAGATTTAGTCCTTTTGAGTCATCTGAACTACTTTTCTTATCAACTTCCGTTTCGGGAGGAAATAGTAAAGTTCCTAACACGCCCATAAGAGAGGCAATAGCTAACCACGAAAAAAATGTAGCTAATCGATAACACAACATTAATAGAGACCCAAGAGCAGCGTTACCAATTTGTCCTTCGAGTTCCGGCAGGAAAAAGTAGTACATAATGAAGAATACTCTCGCTGTAGCTAAAAATAGAAACAATAGCGAAAAGAATAACCAATAAAATTTTTTTGAAGTTCTAAATCTCATGAGCAAGAAAAACGCGAAAATGAGGAACATGTACCCTACCACAACAAAATACAAGCCACATTCTAATAAATCATAGAAGTCTATGTATCGGAAATTCTGGTCAAATAGCATGGTTAATCAGCATAAAATATATAATTAAAAAAATTTCAATCTTAATGATTTAAAATTATAATTTAATTATTATATCTTTTTATTAGTTTTAAATATTAATTTTTCGAGAATATCGAAAATCTTAAACTAAAAAAATTATGGACAATTCTTTTAATCTATTAGTATGGAGATTGTTTAAAAATGCAAATCGAAGATAATATTGACACCTTTAATTCATTACTTCGTCGTCGTGGATTTATTTGGGGTCCTAGTCCTGAGATATATGGAGGTCTTGCGGGATTTTATTCGTATGGACCAGCAGGTATGGCTTTAAAGAATAATATTTTATCTATTTTCAGAAGAGAATTACGAGCCTTTGGTTTTGGTGAAGTAGAGTGCCCTACAATTATGCCTGAAATAGTATGGAAAGCTTCTGGTCACTTAGAAAGATTTATTGATCCAATCTTAAAATGTCCCAAATGTGATACAATTTATAGGGCAGATAAATTTCTTCAAGATCAATTCCCAGATCTGATGATTGATGGAATGTCTTATAAAAAAATGGAAGAATTGATAGAAAACAACGAAGTAAATTGTCCAAAATGCAATGTACCTTTTGGAAAGATTGAAGAATATAATTTAATGCTAAAAACTAATGTAGGGGCTGAAACTGACGCATATCTTCGCCCAGAAACGGCTACAACTACCTATTTATTATTTAATCGGCTCGATCAAGATGCAAGAAGGCAATACCCTATAAAAATTTTTCAATATGGTAAAGCTTATAGGAATGAAATTTCTCCTCGACAACAAGTTCTTCGAATGCGGGCTTTTGATCAATTTGAACTTCAGCTTTTCATCGGAAAAGAACAAGAAATGGATTACGAAGAATATGAGCTTGTTAAAACCTATAAATTACCCCTCTTACATTGGAAACTTCAAGAACAAAACATTGACAAACCTGAAGTTATTTCTTTAAATGAGGCAATCAAAAATGGACTTCTTAAAAAACCTGCTTACGCATATTGCTTATATCTTGGACATTATCTTACAAAAATCTTAGGATATCCTAACGAAGTTATAAGACTTAGGCAACATTCGCCAGATGAGAGAGCTCATTATGCTGATGACGCCTGGGATTTAGAAATTAAAACTCAACAATTTGGATGGGTTGAAATTTGCGGAATACACGATCGTACAAATTATGATTTAAGGCGTCATGGTGAATTTTCCAATCAAAATTTTGAGGTTCCAATGGGTCAAGATCCTAATCTAAAGGAAATACCCCAGATACTTGAAATTGCTTTCGGACCCGATAGAATTATCTATACTCTTCTTGAATCTACTTTTAAAGTAGAAGAAGTAAAAAAAGGAAAAAAATTAAATCGCAGAATTGTTTTGCAATTAAATCCTGAATTATCGCCAAATATTGTTGCGGTTTTCCCTTTAAAACGAAACGAAGATAAAATTAGGAATCTTGCAAAAAAAGTCTACAAAGATTTAATTGAGAATAGAATTGTATCTTTTTACGATGAAAAAGGAGCAATCGGTAAGCTATATAGACGACAAGATGAGTTAGGAACACCTTTCTGTATTACAATTGATTACGAATCGTTAGAAAACAATACCGTTACTTTACGAGATAGAGACACAATGGAACAGCTTAGAGTTAAAATTTCTGAACTCCCCGAAATTATTAAAAAAAAAATTTCTAGTTTTAACAAATAAATAAAAATTTTAGAAGCTTCATTATAGAAAATGTTTTTTAAAAATATAATATTTGTAAAAAAATAACATAGTGAATAAAACGATCATTTAATGAGTCTTAATAAAAACTTTCCTTTGAGAAAAAAAGGCAATGGAATAAAAAAAAGGAGTTTTATTAAGAAATTTATAAGTTTTTTGATAATATTAACTTTTCTTCTAAATTTTATGCTTCTCAATGATATAATTGAGAGAAGTCCATATTCAAATAATTTGAATAATTATAATAATATATTTAACGAAAACAATCCGCCTAATTTACCCACAACTTCAGCTGATCCTGTAGAACTACAAGATCCATTTACTGTAAATTTTGAAGATCTTGAAACTTCTATTAAGACTAATTTTATCTCAAGTTGGACATCGACAGGATTTAACGAAACTTATCTCGGAGAACTTGATAATTCTTTAGCTATAGCTGATGGTAATGTATACTCGGTTGACAATTTATTGTTATACAATACTTTATTTCAAATAGACTATGACCCTAGTGAAACTTATCAGAGATATATAGAGCTAAAATCTACACCATTATGGTTCGAAAACGCTACTACCCATGGTTTTGTAAAATCTATTGATGAATCAACAGGAGATGTTTCGGGATATGACAGATATTTAACAGATAATTTAATGGCTCTAGTTCTATTAATCGAAAATCTAGGTAGCGAACTTAATATTATATCATATAATGATGTAATATATGGCGATAATGATGCAGATGCAGATCTAAGCGATCTATTTTGGCTGATAAATTCTACAGAATTTTGGGATGTTGAAGACAGAGCTTTTTACGATTATAATTCAACCACCGAAACCTACAAATATTATTCTAAGAGCAATTTTTACGCAATTATCTGTAATTTTTTGATTCACAGATATAAAGGTAATATTAACAACGACGGAATTACAGACAGAGCTTATACACTTGCAAAACAAGCAATGAATTCATTTATTAATAATATGTGGGATAACCAATATTACGGATTTAATTATAAAGCGATAGATGGTCTAGATCTAGGTAGTGATCCCTATAGTGAGTGGAAGTATTTAGATGTAAACGCTTTAGGAATTCTTGCGTTATTAGATTATTGGGTGGAGTGT
>JBHLLE010000426.1:0-2908 GCA_048885945.1 Candidatus Hermodarchaeota archaeon
TTGCATGAGTGCTTGTTTTCCATGTTAGAAAAACGAAAAATAGACATTTTAATACCTGAATTATTTAAAGTTAGATGGAAACGAAAGAAGTTAAAGAACTTGGAATATCTTAATGATGGTATTTACTTTTATAGAGTATTTCCTAAATTAAAATCCAAATATCTTCATGCTTATAAACAAAATGATTATTATTTCGACTCAAGGAAGATAAGTTCAAATGCTCAAGCTCTATCAAAATGGACTAGACACTTAAGATTAATTTTATGTAAAGTTAAAAATTTGAATAAAAAAATTATAGTGTTTAATCCTGTTGGCAGTCATCCAATATCTATCTATGAAAACGATTTTGAAGGAGAATATAATTTAGAAAAATGTGATTTTAAGCTACAGCAAAATAATCTGAATGAAAGCAAGTTAAATATCCCTTTAGAACAGCAGGCTGAGGGCTTAATCATTCTAGAAGCATTTAGAAAGCGATACATGTGCTTTTACATAACACTAATAGAGTCCATCTTGAAGAAAATAGAGGATCTTCAGCAAAATGAAGATATTAAAAACAAAAAACCAATTTTAGAAAATCATTTTAAAAAATTTGCTTACCAGTGTATAGAGTTCGTTAAATCAGATTATATTAATATAGAGGGCAATCCATTACGGTGGGAAAGTTTTTTTAATTATTTTGATATTCCAATTAAAGTCTTAAACTATGACTTTAAATCAATTGAATTTGAAGGGCGAACCTTCAAAACATTTAATCAGCTCAAGTATTGTATATTTATTGAGAAAAATGAAAAAAAAATAATAGAAAAACTAAAAAAACTCGGATATAGAGAATTTTCTCGAGAGAATCTTGATGATAAATTAGCTATTGGTTTGGATTTTAGATTTTATTTCCCATGCAGTACAATAACTCATATTTATTTTCTTTCCAAATATATCTGGGCATTTCAATTATTAATTTTGTTTTACCACTCATTTGAGTACATTCAAAAGATTAAACCTAAACTAAGGTTAACAGAGAGAGAAGGAAAATTGTTTGAAAATTTCCTTCCAGTAATGAACTCCTTATTTAATATTAGTGATGCTGAGGTAAAGGAAAAGGCTTTCTTTAAATATAGAACCCCAAATCCTGACGAGTTGGAAGTAATATATAATGAATTTCTCATGAAGAATGTTAAGATAATAGAAAAAAAGTTATTCAAATACTTTTTAATTAGATGTGGGAAATAAAAAACTCATGCTCCTGCCGGGATTTACCGATCTTGCCGATATGACAAGCAACTTTTGAACCCGGGTCGCCAGGGTGAAAGCCTAGTATGCTTGGCCGAGCTACACTACAGGAGCTTTTATTATTGGTCTGCTAAAAAATATGGTCTTTTTTGTAAAAAGATATAATTACCTAATTTTTAGTAAATGATTTAATTCACTACAGAATTAAAAATTTTCTATTTGCGCAATTAAGAAAAAAGAGTCACAACTCAACATAAACGATTATCAATAGCAAGGTCTTCAAAGCTATTTTTTTCCTATAGAAAAATGTGCGGGAAGAGGGATTTGAACCCCCGAACTCCTACGAGACTGGATTCTAAGTCCAGCGCCTTTAACCAAACTTGGCAATTCCCGCATTATTATTACATTATATTAAAATTTCTAAAATTAATAATTTTTTCGTTTAAACATTTTGATTTCATATATTTATTTGCTCCATATAATATTTCCATTATAATTAATTATAAGAATCCAATCTGATTAATTGATTGCACTATTTTTAACCAAAGAATTATTTTATATTATTCCAGTAAAATCAGAATAGCAAAACTAACGACAATATAATCCTTTTATTGAAACTTACTTAATATTAATCTTAGAATTATTAAGAACAATTTTTGATTAATAACTCTGACTAATTCTTTTTTTTCTTGTGAAAATTTTTCCCATTAAATTCCCTCCACTTAAAAACCGAAATATTTATATATGTATTATTTATATTATATATCGTTACACGGGTTTCAATTGCACATATTATTTCAGTCACATAGTAATTTTTAATACAATAGATCATAGGGGTTTATACTCATAGATGATTTAATAGTAATTTTTATGCATAATTTTTATAATTAATATTAAAAAAGAGGTTAAGATATTGGAAATAAAAACAGAATATAATAATTTTTCAAATTTTTGTCCCGAATGTAGAGGTGAAATAATTTCTCTACAAGAAAAGGGGGAAATGGTATGTAGCCAATGTGGTTTAGTTGTTGGTGAGAGAATATTAGATCTTTCTCATAGTGGTAAAAGAGCATTCACAAAACAAGAAAAAGAAAAACGAGAAAGAACGGGTTCTCCAATATCAATTTTATTACCCGATATGGGTTTAAGTACAGTTATTGATAAATCTAGCATTAAAAATCCTGATTTAAAAAGAGCTGCTAAATGGAATTCTCGAATGACATGGGATAAAAGAAATATGTTAATAGCTACAACAGAGTTGAAAAGAATTGGCAGCAATTTAAATCTTCCCGATCATATAAAAAAAACAGCAATAAGATTATACAAAGAGGCTTTTAAAAGAAAGTTATTAAGAGGCAGATCTATTAATGGTATGGTAGCGGCATGTCTATACTTTGCGTGTCGAGAAAAAAATATACCAAGAACGCTTCAAGAAATTTTAGATGAGACATCCGAAAGCGCAAAAAATGTAAGAAGATGTTATAGAACCTTAATAAGAGAATTAAACTTAAGAGTTCCATCAACCGATCCTATATCACTCATTCCTCGCTTTATAGCAGAATTAGGCTTAAATTCTGACGTTGAAAAAACTACAATTAAACTATTAAAAACATTTACCGAAAATTTTTCCACAAGTGGTAAGGATCCTAAAGGACTTTGTGCCGGTGCATTATATTTA
>JBHLLE010000426.1:2918-4374 GCA_048885945.1 Candidatus Hermodarchaeota archaeon
CGAAATAAGAGAGTTTCCCAGAAAGAAATATCTAATCTTATTGGAGTAACTGAAGTAACTCTTAGATCAAGATATAAGGAATTACTTAAAAAATTAAATATTAAAATTAATAATTAGTATTTTTTTAAAATTCTTTTTTTAATATCATTTTGATAAAATCTGGAAGAGTTAATAAATAACTTTGAGCATGAGGTAACATATTTTTAATTTTCATGAACAATTGAGTATAATGGTGAGCTCTTTCTTTTTGTTCTAATACATCGTTTCGCGTTTGTTCTCTAATGAGTTCAACAGGAATCCCTCTCATTACTGCTCTTGCGGGAATTACTAGCCCTGGAGGTACTTGGCTTTTGTTTAAAATAACTGCTCCTTCTCCAATTGAAGCTTCCTCAAAAATTAAGCTACCTTCTAATATTTGTACATAATCTTCTAGGAAACTGCCTAATATTGTGACACCTGTCTCTAAAATACAATATCTACCTATATGAATTGAACTTTTTTGAGTTCTTGTTAACAAAATTACTCCATCAAAAATGGTTGTATATTCTCCAATATTTATTTGTGCGGCTTCACCACGAATAATTGAACCTGGCCAAATGATAGCATTATCATTAACTACTACATCTCCTATGAGAGTGCTCATTGGACTCACATAACAGTTATCGCTAATTTTTGGTTTTTTACCATTATATTCTATTAAAACCATAATTTAATCATCTTTTTTAATAATATGGAATCTATAGTTTAATAATTGGATATTTTTAGATCATTTAAATTTAAGGAAAATTAAGCTTTTTTAAATGAATTTACTCTTTAAGAAATTTAAATCTTCATTTTAATTTAAATTAGATAAATTAATACTTTTTTCTAATATATTTGAATAGGATTAAAAGGATTATAAAGAAAAATTTCATCGTTGGAAAATTCTAAACTAAGGAAATTGCAAAGTTTTTTCATGGCTTTGATTTCACAATTATAATTTGGTATTTCAATCAGATTTAGTCCAATCTCTCTTGCGTATATTGAAAAATCATAATTAATTTTACATGAAATATAACAATCACAATAAGATTCAATTATTTTATTCAAATATTTGAATTCTGGAAATTCACCTCCTATTATACAGATCTTATGCACTTCCTTATTTAAATCTCCAACATAAGAAATTTTCTTTAGTTCTAGGTTAGTTTTTATTCGTTTTAATAAATCTCCAAATTTAAACAGGTTTTCATCGTTGAAATAGTTTTTTGGCGTACATATGCGACCTATAGGAATTGTATTACCATTTTTATTTTTGATATTAAATGGTCTATCTAACTCTAAATATAATAAATCCATAATTGTGTCTGAAATTCCACCTTCAACACCTATAAAAGAAGAATTCAATACGTAAACTATGATTGGATATTTACTTAATAGAGCTAATTTGTTTAATAGATTTTTATTAAACGAATAA
>JBHLLE010000427.1:0-4374 GCA_048885945.1 Candidatus Hermodarchaeota archaeon
TTAGTTGAAATAGTTCTGATTATTATAATAATTTTTTATCAAAATTATGAAAATACTGTAGAATTGTATAAATCTACTGAATATAAAGAGAGTTTAACAGAAGAGATTCCTGATGAAATTGATATTTTTTTAGAATTAGACTATAAAGATAAAGTATTTTTAACACAGTATTATGAAGTTGCTGCTTACTTACCAATTTATTTATTTGTGGTTCATAATGCTCACTATGGTCATCCTAGTTCTCTGAACAATGAAAGATTATATTTTTTGATGGAATTGTCAGAGTGTAAATCTTCAAAGGAATTTTATAATAAAATAATGAATAGTAAATTTGGTCCTATTGACTATTTTATTTTAGAACCTGATGATGATAATGCTACTAAATTTGTTTTTGACGCAGGGCAAATGGAATCCTTTCCATATAGGTCAAATGTTAAAATTTATTTTGAAGAAGATTTATTTGAAAGTAGGGCTTATTTTAAAAAATTAAAAATTAAAGGAGAAATTGTATTCAAGACAGTTTACTAGATACAATTAAAGATTATGCTCGTAAGTAAAGACTACTATCCTCTGAATCTTTTTCTGGTTAGTTTGACTTTCTATCTATTTATTTTTCTAATTTCTATATTTGGATATATTTTTTATTATTACTTAAAAAAGTATAGTAAGAAAGATTGGGATTTGAATATATTTGAGTGTTTTTTAATTTGTTTTGTTATAGGTTTAACGATTTATGTATCATTCTGTTTCTTTTTAGATATTTTCCTATTTTTTAATTTTTATTCAGCTTATTTATCAATAATTGTTTTAGATGTGATATTTATTTCCTATCTATTATTTCATAAAAGAATCAATGCTAATTTAATAAAAAGCAAATTTACTTCGTTAAAAAATCAATTTATTAAAAACTATAGAGGAATCGTTCATTTTTTATTGATTTTAACGGTAGTCTTTATTATTCAAATTTGGATTCAATGGGATATTATGACAGAAGAATACGCATTATCATCAAAAGATACTTACGTGTGGTTAGGACAAGTTTGGTATTTATTAGAGAGAGGATATCTTTGGAGATCCCATATGCCTCTTCACTATCCAAAAGGATATACTTTTTTTCTCGCAGCACCTGAACTGATATATCCAGAATATTCTTTTGCCTTTTTTTACATGAAGTTTGTAGGAATTCCATTTTTAACCTTATATATTTTAACAATAGCCATATTTTTAAAAAATATTTTTAAAGATAATTATAAAGTTTTGATTGGATTGTTCTTATTATTAGCTTCTAATCTAGTATTTGCAAGATCAATAGGTTTTGTATCATCATCAATTTGCTCCTTATTAATACTAAGTACAGTTATAATTTTACGTTCAAATTTACCATTTTATTTTACTAGTTTTATTGCTGTCTCAACATTTTTTTTTAATGCTCTTTTCGCAATTTTTTATATATTAGCATTATTAATATTTTTATTTATTAGTCAAATAGGCAGAGAGCAAAAGCTAATTTCTTTGTTAATGAACAATATTATTATACCTACAATTTTTATAATCATTTTAATAATACCATTTGTTTTACATGTTTTTTATGTTCAAAACGTTAATATAATTGATTATATTGTCCGAATAATTAATGAAAATGCAATTTTTTCTGTTAAATTGCCAAATAGTATTGACTTTTCAAATAATTATTTGCTCCAAATAAGATATTTTTTAAGAAATAATTATGAAGATAATGAAATAGTGTATGCTTTCTTAGACTTAGAGAGAAGAATCTTATCGTATTTCATCATATTTAGCTTTATTGGTTTATTCTTACCATTAAAAAGAATTTTTAGTAATCAGAGTCATGATTTAATTAATTTTGGAAAAGCTTCCTTAATTGTTGTATTATTATTTTATTTAATTGAAATCGTTTTTTCTAGTAACACTAATATTTTTATAGTAAATAGCGAATGGTTCAAATCAAGAGCAGCGGAAGGCATGGTAGGACTTATAATCATATTTACTTGTTTTGTGCTTGAAAAAATTATTCAAAAAGCACAAATCTTAACTACATATCTAACAAATCGCTATGATAAATATAAAAGAATCATAAATTTTAATCGGTTTTCAAAAATTCTTAAGATTGAACGACTTATGGTATCAATAATTCTTATCTCTATTATAAGTATGTCATTTGTAAATCGAAGAATTTACTATACTTATTATTATGAACAAGACCAAGTCGAAACCATGTTTTATATAAAAGAAAACATACCTGAAAACTCAAGGATTTTAGTTCCCGATTTTGGAGATACTAAAAATGCGTTTTATAATTTATTAAGTACTTATAAATATTATAAATGGGAGTATGAATTTGAAGATAATTCTTTTAATGAAACACTTGATTATATTGAAGATAATAGTATAAAATATATTTTATTAGATTTAGATCTAATAAACTCTACAGAAGAAAGTTATTTTAAGCATTATTCTGATTTTGAAGAGATATATGAGAATGATAGGAATATTGTTTATGAGGTTGAAACCTAAAATTATTATTAAAATAGCTTTTTAGGGAAAAATTGTTTATCGTATATAGTATTTAAAGAGAATTCTTCAACTATTCCTAATATCTTATTTATATTATCTTCAGATAATTTATCTTTCCAAGCTTCAATAGGATTCTTTTTTTTTAAAAGAGCACTATCTTTATTTATTGTTAAGGATATGTTATTTTTAAATAAATTATTTGTAATTTGAGTATCTATAGCTAAATAATCATTTATTTTTTTTAGTTCCATTTCTGGATTTTGATATAAATTTTCATAAGATATGACACACCAATCTTTTGGCTCCATAGTATTCATTGCAACCAAATTTTCTACACACCAAATACATGTATTTCTTTCAATTTGAGTTTTAGCTTTTGATAGAATATTTTTAAAAGGGTAAAGTAGATCTTTTACTAAATTTTCTTGTTTTAGAAAAATGTCAACATCAATCGTTTCCCAATTCAATCTCAATCTTGATTCTACAACCGCACAAGGATGTCTTAAAATATATATTATTGGGATCGTTGGAAAATTAATTTTTAACCATTTTAGAAATAAACTTGCCCTTATAGTTTTTATAATACGACCTTGTGGTCTGAAAATTCTATTGTCTTGATTAACCCATAAGTCTCTTATCTTTCCTGCCAGAATTTTATTAAATAATGCAAAATATTCGTCATTTTTAACTTCTGGAGGTAAATACTGCTTATTTAGTAGATCTTTACAAATTTTGACTTTTCTTGGATTAAAAGGTTCAAAAATTATTCGATATTTAATAAAATTAGTAAGAATTTCTGCTAACCATGTCGTACCACTTCTTCCCGTACCAGCAACCAAAATAGTATTATCAAGGGAATGATTTTTCTCAAAATAAATCAAGCTATATATTCTTTTTTTATTTAATATTTTAGAAATTTTAGTTCCTTTAAGTTTTGACATTTTAATCAAAGTAATTTAAGGTTATAATTCCTTTCTGATTTAATTATAAATTTCTATTTCATTTTAAATGATGCCTTTTATGAAGTAAAATATTTCATAATAAATTATGGTGAAAAGTTAAAAATATTTATAAAAAAAATTCAATCATCATACATATACAATTTTTAATTTAATTCATTAAAAATGGTTTTTTTATATATTTAATTAGTAGCATTAAATATTTGATTAACATTAAATTTGTTCAAAATGAAAATTTTACTTATTACACCTTCTCCACCGGAATATCTTGGAGGTTTAGCCCTGTTTAGTAAAGATTTAGCACTAAACTTACATAGGAATGGTGTTAAAGTTGATATGTTAACTTCAACTCTTAGTAAAAAAGGACCAATATTTCAGAGATTAAATGGAAAGATCAATATATTTAAGCAAAAAGTTTATTTGTTTCCCGATAACGATAATTTTTTAAGAATTAAGAATCCATTATTTTTAATTTTAAAATTTTTAAAGAAAAATGCTAAAAATTACGATCTAATTCACGTGCATTCTTATATTTATTTCGCAACGATACAGACTTTTTTATATAGGTTATTATTTAATCGAAAAATCCCAATAGTGTTACATCTGCATGGAGGTATTCAAACAGAAGAATATAAATCATCTAACTTCATTGAGAAACTTTTATTGGTTTTTAAAAAATATATCTTTGATATCATAATAGGTAAATTTATGATCTCTCCCGCAGATATTTTAATTTCAGTATCTAAAGAAGATGTTTTATCTATAAATAGAGTTTTTAAAATTAATAGAAAAAAAGCGAATTACTTTTTACCTAATGTAATCGATTCAAGTAAATTTAAAAGATTAAATGGCATAGAAAGAAGATATATTGGATTTATTG
>JBHLLE010000428.1:0-4357 GCA_048885945.1 Candidatus Hermodarchaeota archaeon
TATATCGACGGGTAAAAAAAACAGGAATTTCTTTGGAAGAACTTGAAAAACACTTAGATAGTATGTTTCGAAAAGGAGCAATTGTTCACGGAAAAGTAATGGAAGAGAAAGGAGAAGTTAAATATTATGCTAATACATTTCTTGCGGTTGGGATGTATGAATACCAATTAAATCGCCTTGAAAAGCAATTTGTTGAGGATTTTGAACAGTACATGGAGGAAGCGTTTATTGACGAATTTACAAGAACAAAAGTTAATCAACTGCGTACGATACCTATTGAAGAGAGCGTAACATCTAAAAATTCTATTGCCACCTACGACGATATAAGGAGTATTTTTGAAAATGATGAAATAACAGGAGGACTTATAGCGATTATGGATTGTGTGTGTCGAAAAAGTAAAGATCTTCTTGGAGAACCGTGTAAGCGATCAGATATTCGTGAAACATGCTTTACTATAAATAGGGGAGCAAGAATGTCTATCGACAAAGGATGGTCTCGACAATTATCAAAGGAAGAAGCGTTTGAAATCTTGAAAAAATTTGAGCAAGAAGGTTTCATAATTCAACCGGATAATTCTCAACACCCTTTCTTTATTTGTAATTGTTGTGGATGTTGTTGTGAATTAATCACTAATCTTAAGAAATTCGATAAACCAGTTGATTATATTGCATCAAATAATTACGCTGAAGTTAATCATGAATTATGTATAGGGTGTGGTATATGCGTAGAAAGGTGTTTAATGGAAGCTATAACTATTTCGAACGATAAATCTGTGGTTAATCTTCATCGATGTATTGGGTGTGGTTTATGTATTCCAAAATGTCCAGAAGAAGCAATTGTTCTTAAAAAAAAGGAGAAAATAACTGTTCCTCCAATAGATCGAGCAGATTTATATGTTAAAATAATGAATAAGAAAGCAGAATTAGCTAGACAAGAAAAAAATTAAAAATTCAAAATGTTTTTGATAAAATTATTTAGCTTCTGAAAGGAGCGTAACTTTTCCGCCTGCTTTTTTGATTTTTTTAATTGCTTGTTCAGAAGCTTTACTCACGGATACATTAATTTTTTTATTAATGTCTCCTCTTCCAAGGATTTTTCCTATATTTAATTCTCCTAAATTGATAGAATACGTATTACCAGACTTAGTTGCTAACTTATCTTCAACTAAATTTTCTATTTTAAGATCTAAATCTTTAACATTTATAGTGTTGACTCTTGAGAGCCGAACCATATCTTGCGGTCTCTTAAAACCTTTTTTCCCCAAATCCCAGTCAGGGTCAGGAAATCCCAGTTCCTTTTGTTTTAAATAATAGGATTTTTTACTCTTTTTCCATCCCGTTGTTTTACCTTTTCCCGCACGTTGGCCTGTTTTTCTATGTTGACCCACTCTACCATAACCACAAACGCGCGTTCCTCTTTTTTTTCTTATTTTTCTTGGGAAATTTCTCATAATTCAAATCCTCTATATTATATCATTTTATGAATTAGTTCATTAATATAAGGTCCAACATTTCCTAACTGTCCTCCTTCTCCATAATGTTTCTTTATCGATCCACGATGTCCTTTACGAGGGGGGTGTAGTCGAAATACGGGTTTAAGTTTATACACATCTCTTTCTCTATATTTTATTTTACCTTCCAATAAAGCCTTCGCAAAATCTTTAATGGTTTTATAGTCGGTTAAATTTTTAATGTGTTCGTCCGTAAGTGGTTTATTTCCTTCGACTCTCCCTCTAACTCTTAAAAGCCTGACAAGAGTCTTCTCATCAATAGTTCCATACGCAATATAATCTTTACATTTCTTTAGCATACCTGATAAGCTTTTTTCGCTCCAAATTAGAACACCATGATTTATTTTATGCATTCTAAGCATCTTTAAGGTATCTAATATTTCCCTTTTCATTCCTGGTGCCCCTCTTATTCGGACGGCGAAAAATAATTCAGGGGATTGTTCTTTTTGCTTAATTTTAACTTTTTTCTCAGTAGCCATAACCATATACACCACTCAATTTTTACACATTAAAATTATAACGGTGTGCGTTCTTTAAAGCATCGAAGGTTGCTTTTACAAGATTTTCGCTCGTTCGAGTATCTCCAAAGGTTTTACTCCAGATATCTTCAATGCCGGACAATTTTAAGACTTGCTTAACTTTATCAGCACAAGCTAATCCTACACCTGCAGGTGAGGGGATAAGATTAATTCTTACGCTTCCACATTTACCATTAATCTTAAATGGAATACTATGATCTCCTCCACAACCACATTCTTTACTGCCACAGCCTCTCAGAATTGGTACCACTGAAAGTTTAGCTTTGTCAATCGCTTTTCTTATTGCTGGTCCTACTTCTCTGCTTTTAGCAGCACCAACTCCTAAGAAACCATCAGCTCCTACAATGACAACCGCTTTAAATCTACTACGTTGTCCACTAGCTGTCATCTGTTGTACCATTTTTATCGTAATTACATCCTCACGGAGTTGTGGGAGGAGTATATCAATAATTTCTTTTTCTTTAACAACTAAATTATTTTGAAAAATTCGAGGTAAATCGATTAGTCCTTCTTTGACAAGTTCTCCAAGTTTAGTTCTTGGAATCCAATCATCTTCTAATTTTCTAGTTCTACTCATTTATAATACTCTCTTAAATTAAGCGCTATTTTCTATTTCCTTTAAAGTATTAGTAATAATTTGACTTATCTTTAACGGATTAATTTTATTTTTATTCAGATAACCAGAGAATATGTGTTCATACTTTTCTGGTTCATTTTTTTTTAAATATTGAGCATAGTTTTGTATGTGAGTACCTTCAATTCTCTTTTCAAGACTTTCAGGAAAAAATTCTTCTCTATATGGAATTTCTATTCCAGTATTTAACACACCTTTAAAAGCTGCAAGCACGCGATTTCGATGATAAAAGATTCCTAAATCAAGAATAGCATCTTCAATTTTCTTTTTTTTAGCCCTTATACCCGCTAAATACCCCACAAGATAAGCTGCGGGAATATTTCCCGTGTTTGCTGTATATCCAAACTTCTTTTTAAGCTCTATTGAAGAGGCCGAGATCAAAACTTTATCTCCACCTTTTTTAGATTCAATAAATTGAACAATTATGTGATTTTTTGAGGCTCTAATTACTAATCTTTGCTTTCTAGATTTTAATAACCTCAATCTCCTGTTATAATTTGTTTTTCCTTGACCTCTTCTTCGTTTAGGTATTCTATATCGCGGACCGTGTGCCATGTTTATCGTCCTCTCCTCATTAATTCCTTATCTTTTATGTATCGATTAAGTTGAGCAACGCTATAGAACATTCCTCCTTTTGCATTTTTATATAATTTTCTATACGTTGAAGGAGTTATCATTTTCTTATCTCTTAGCTTTCTCAATTCTCTTCTGATTGGTCGAATTCTTGCTATATAAGCTCTTTTCTTAGGTGTTCGGGCGTATTTTGTTCCCTTCCTCTTACCTAATCCTCTTGCTAAGCCTTTTTTCTTTCGTTCGTGCCTATTTTTTGTACGGGAGTTACTAATACCCTTCTTATATCTTTTTTGAATAATACCTTCTTTAATTAAACTTCGAATATCTTCCCGAGTAATAGCCATTTTTATTTCTTCAGTGAGATAAGGATCGAAATAGACTCTATTTTCTCCACATTTCAAAATTTCTGCGGCCATTCTTTTCTGAGCATTTAAATTCATATTATTCACTTATTTATTATTTATTATTCGTTATATTAATCTTCAAAATCAATAGATTCTTCTAATTCATCTTCATCTAAGTACTCGTCGTCATCTAAACCTTCAATTGGAGCTTCTAGCATTGCTTCATATTTTTCCAATTCTTTAAGAGACAAACCTATATTTAGTACTCTAAAATTTCTTTTTTGAGCATAATCAATTAATTCTAATCTTTTTTTTGAACCTAGTCTTCTAGATAATTTAATGGCATGTTTTTTAGAACTTAATCCAATAAAATCATCTAAAACTTCGACTTGTACTTCTTCATATCCAGAAGGATGCATCCCACGTATTTTTTTGGGGGTTCTGTACCCTGCTGATGGAGATTTTACTCCTGATTTCGTCTTTTTCCTAGTTTTACTATCAATCCCTCGAGCTTTTCGCCAGGAATCTTTGACTCTTACATACCGCCAAGATTCAACTCTTCTAAAAGATGGTTTTTTCTTTTTCATCTTTTTACGTAATTCCAATAACCTACTTTTTTGATCCATGATTCATACCTCCTCTGACTTTATTGTTTTATTTGCCAAATAATTTCTTCGCCAATTAAAGTTTTATATAAATAAACTCCATCTTGAAACACGCGAGGATCTTTCTTGCGAATTCGACAAGCTCTTTTAA
>JBHLLE010000429.1:0-4354 GCA_048885945.1 Candidatus Hermodarchaeota archaeon
TTTAGTGGATGAGGGGATAGATCATACAAAAATTGCGATAATCACTGAGAAATTAGGAGGAGGTACTTCGTTTAATAGTGGTTCTGACAAGCAGACATATTATAAAATGTCTTTAATTGGAGATCAATTAGACTCTCCTTTTGAAATGGCTAAAGATCTATTTAAAGGGGGAGCTATGCACGGAGATATTGCTTTAATTGAAGCTACAAATTCTATACGAGAATTTTTTCATTTAATTAATTTAGGTGTTCCATTTCCTCACGATGAATTTGGTGGTTTTGTAGGATATAAAACAGATAACGATCCAAAACAAAGAGCTACATCAATTGGTCCATATACATCTCAAAAAATGAGTAAGTGTCTATTGAAAGAAGTTCAAAATAAAGAAATTCGAATTTTCGATAAATGCTACATTTTTAATGTTTTAGTGGATAAAGCTAAAAAGCAAAGTGAAGTTTTAGGTGTAATTGGTCTACAAACTGATGAGTTAAATAACCAAAAAGATATGAAGAATTTCATCAATTCCTTAAAAATTTTTCAAGCTAGAAATGTTATAATCGCTACTGGTGGTCCAGCAGCATTATATAAGTATTCTGTTTATCCAAAATCTCAGAGAGGAAGCCTAGGTCTTGCGATACTGGCGGGGTGTAAACTTCAAAATTTAACAGAATCACAATTTGGTTTAGCTTCGATCAAATATAGATGGAATCTTTCTGGGTCTTATCAACAAGTAATTCCAAGATATATTTCAATAAATAAGGACGGTATTGAATCTGAATTCCTCACAAAATATTATCATTCTTTTCAGAAACTTTCAAATGCTATTTTTTTAAAAGGATATCAATGGCCATTTAATGCTGACAGAATAAAAAACTATGGTTCTTCTCTTATTGATTTAGCAATTTATTACGAAACAGAAATTTTGCATAATCAAGTTTACATAGATTTTACTAAAAATCCATCAGATTACGATGAAAATCTATTAGATTCAACTGTTAAGGAATATTTAACAAACTCTAATGCTCTAGCAAGTACGCCTATTGAAAGACTTGAAAAATTAAATCCAATAGCAATAGAATTGTATCACGAAAAAGGAATTGACATTACTAAGGAACCATTACAAATTGCCGTGTGCAATCAACATTTAAACGGTGGAATATCTGGAGATGAATGGTGGGAGACAAATATTAAACATCTATTTGCTATCGGTGAAGTCAATGGAAGTCACGGTATTCACAGACCTGGAGGGGCAGCGTTAAATTCAGGTCAAGTTGGTGGATTACGTGTGGCACAAAAAATTGGTCATATTTATACAGAATCACAATTAATAGATAAACAAAATTTTCTTAAGATTGCTAATTTAGAATTGAACGACATTATTAATAGTATAAACACTATATTTTCTAAAAAGCCCTCTGTGAATATTAATCAAATGACGCCCTCTCAGTTATGGGAACAAATTCAAGATCGTATGTCTAAATATGGGGGAATTATAAGAGGTATAAAAGGTCTCTTTGAGGAAAGCAAAAAAATAATCAAAGAACTATACAACCTTAAAAATATCTTAACGCTGGATAATAATTCTGAAATAATCGAATATTTTCGGATTAAGGACGCACTATTAACCCAACAATATATTTTAGACTCAATTCTGAATTATCACGAATCAAAAGGTAAAAGTAGAGGTTCATATCTAATCATAAGAGATCAGTTAATTGACTCGTTAAATGAGAAATTTATAATTCCTCCTGGAGACTTAGCACAGTTTAAATTTATAACAAGTAATATAAATCTTAAAAGTAAAATACAGACAATTAACTCTCACGCAGGCATCATTAATTTTAACTGGGAAAAAGTGAGAAAAATTCCCACCGAAATTGGTTGGTTTGAGAATGTTTGGAAGAAATTCTTAGAGGATAAAATTTTTCGATAAATTATTCTTTATATTGAGGATCTCTGATAACACAACCAGTACTTTTGCCCATTCTCATTAATCCCGAGCATTTTGAACAGGTTATACAAACCTGTTTCTTATCTATTATTCCATCTTGAAAAATTTGTCTTGGAAAATTGGGATTTGCAAAAGCCATACGACCAAATCCACATAAATCTGCTTTTTTATTACTTACCATCCCTGCTGCTACATATCCTCCATATTGACGTAAATAAGAATAACCCGATCCAATCAAAATCATATCTTTTGGTATCTGTTCTTTAATAAGTGCAGGTAAATTTATAATCCTATTTACGCTGTAAAGTGGATGTTCGTTAGGTTGTGGATTCCCCTCGATTGGTATATCATATGGTCTGGTAATTTGCGGATGATAATGAGGATTGCCTGCTGAAATATTAATTAGCCTTATATCCATTTTAAATAAATTTTTAATTAATTCAATTGGCTCAGATAAATCTATTGGAGCTGGAAAATCTTGATTTTCTTTTTCTAATACGCCAAATCCATTTGGAAAAGGAATACCATCGTATACGCCTAAGCGAGTCGTAATTAAAAAACTAGAATTATTATTAATCTCTCTTTTAAGGTTTTTTATGATATTAAGAACGAGTTTAGCTCTATTATTTAAAGACATGCCTCCATATTCAGAATTTTTTCTATTTCTAGAAGCTAACAATTCGCCAATTAAATAACCATGACATGCTTTTATATCTACCCCATCAAATCCGCATTCTTTTGCCAAAATTGCCTTTTTAACCCAAATATCTTCAATTTCCAGTAATTCATCATCATTGATAATCTTACCATCGCTTTCCGAAACTCCCATTGCTTTATCCATTTCGGGATTATTAAAAGCTCTAATTGGATATTTGATAGTATCTTTTTTTGAGTATCGACCTGTATGATTTAATTGCAGAATTAAAACACATTCGTTTTCAAAACCAAGTTCCTTTAGTGTCTCATTGCATTTACGTCTCACAAGACTAACCATATTCTTGAAAGATCCCATATTATTTTCGTGTAATAATAGCATATGGGGATTAGATCTGCAATTAGGCGAAATTGCTGTAGCTTCAAACCAAATTAAACCTGCGCCACTATTAGCATACCTTAAATATCTCCGCTCAGTTAATTTACTTGGACTTCCATTAGAATCTGCGTCAAATCCTTCCATCGGTTGAATACTTATTCGATTAGGAATTGCAAAATTTGATACTTTAATCTTTTCCTTTAGAATTTCTACTTTATCAATTATCGGAATTTCCAAATTCATTTCAGTAATCTTCTTTGTAAGATCTTCAAGCGTCCTGTAAGTGAAAGGTTCAAATTTTTTATAAGAGAAATTCAAATTCATTATGGTAATATATTGAATAAATAAATAAAGTAATTTGCATTTTTCCTAATGATGCTACGGAAAAAAATCTTACTTTACCAAGGGGGTAGAAATTTTGGAATTGAAAAGAATTATAAAGCATTTCAAGACATCTTAGCTGAATATATAGTTGAAAATTATGAAAATGTAGATATATTCTCAGATAAAGATTTTTTTGAGAATTCAGCGTTAATATTCTTTTCTCAAGAAGGAGAATTAACAGAAGAACAAGAAAAAAATATTTTGGAATTTGTATATGAAGGTAAAGGGTTTGTTGGATTACATGGAGCTTCTGCGTCGTTTAAAAGCCATCCTCAATATTTCGAAATGCTTGGTGGAAAATTTATTGGTCATAAGGATGTGATGAAGTTTGATATTAAATTTTTAGACCACACACATCCTATAACTGAAGGTTTAAATGATTTTAATTTTAGAGACGAACCTTATCGACACGATTTTTCGATGGGAGAAGATAATCAGATTTTTGCTGAAGCTCACTATCACGACAAAAACGATCCTAAGCCCGAGCCTATAATATGGGCAAAAAAATACGGGAAAGGAAACGTATTTTATTGCTCTTTAGGTCATAGGAATGCTTCTCTGAAGGATAACTTATTTCGAACGCTAATAAAAAGAGCCGTGAAATGGGTTATAGAGTAATAAAAAGGTGATAATTTATAACAAAAACAGAGTCCTTAAAATTTGGTATTATAGGTTGTGGTTGGGTTACTGGCGATATGGGGCCAGTTGTTAAGAATTTAGAAAATATTGAGATAGTAGCTGCCACAGATCCGTTAATTGAAAGAGCCTGTAGGATAGCAAAAGAAGACCATTCCTATAGTGATGCAGAAAAAATGTATAATAATGAAGATATAGATGCTGTTTACATCGCAACACCTCATCATCTTCACTATCCTTTAATTAAGCAAGCATTGGAGCATGGAAAACACGTATTCTGTGAAAAACCCGTTTCAAATTCTATTGAAAGTACTCGTGAAATTTTAAATTTAGATAAAAAGTATCCTAGT